>JAJZZR010000323.1 GCA_021797465.1 Pseudomonadota bacterium
GGCGGTACTTCAATCCCGCCGACGTGAGCGCCCGGCGCGACGCGCACGGCGGGCAGATCTTCGAGGCGCTCACCCGGGAGGGCGAGACCGTGCGCGTCGAATACGGCGGGCTCGGCAAGATGTCGAAGTCCGAGAACAACGGTGTCGACCCGGAAGGGCTGGTTGCGCGCTACGGTGCGGACACGGCGCGGCTCTTCACCATGTTTGCCTCGCCTCCGGAGCAGACCCTGGAGTGGTCGGACGAGGGCGTGCAAGGGGCCTCGCGGTTTCTGCGCCGGCTGTGGACTGCGGTCTATGAGCACGTACGCGCCGGTCCGCCGGGGGACCTCGCGGGAGCGGCGCTGACCGAGCCGCAGCGCGCGCTGCGGCGTGCGGCGCACCAGGCACTCGCCAAAGCGACCGACGACATCGGCCGCCGCCACAACTTCAATACGGCGATCGCCGCATGCATGGAGTTGCTGAACGCGGTAGGCCGCTTCGAGGATGCCACGCCGGCGGGCCGTGTCGTGCGGCACGAGGCGCTGGAGATCATCGTGCGGGTGCTCGCGCCCATCGTTCCGCACCTGTGCCATGCCTTGTGGCAGGCGCTTGGTCACGAGCGCGCCGTGGTCGACGAACGTTGGCCCGAGGTCGACCCGGCGGCGCTGGCGCAGGACACCGTGGAGATGGTGGTCCAAGTCAACGGAAAGCTGCGCGGACGCATCCGCGTAGCCTCCGGCGCCGCCGAGAGCGACGTGCGGACGGCGGCTCTCGGGGCCGAGCACGTCGAGCGGTTCGTGGCCGGCAAACCGGTGCGCAAGGTGATCATCGTACCGGGCAAACTCGTCAACATCGTGGTCTGATCCGCATCGGAGGCCCGCCATGACCCGCCGCCGCGCGCTCGCCGTCACCGTCACGCTCGCCGCCGCCGCGCTGATCGCGGGTTGCGGTTTCCACCTCCAGGGGCGCAGGGTGCTGCCCGCCGTCATGCGCCGTCCGTACATCGAGGCGAGCGACCAGCAGAGCGACTTCGTGCACAGCCTGCGCCGTGATCTGATCGGCTCCGGCGCGCACCCGACCGAGGACCGCAAGCACGCCACAGCCGTGATCCACGTGCACCAGTCGGTCAAGCGCAGAGTGCTCTCCGTGTCCGCCACCGACCGGCCGACCGAGTACCGGGTCACGTATACGGTGCAATTTTCGGTCGATGCCGCCGGCAAGACACTGCTGAGGCGGCAGACGTTGACGGCCAGGCGCTCGTATACGTTCAATGAGAGCTTGGTGCTGGCCGACGAGCACGAGCGGACCATCCTCACCGGGGCCATGGGGCGCGAGCTCGCCGACATCGTCATGCGCCGCCTCGCCTCCCTGCGAGGGGGGCGGTGATGACGCTGGAGGTCGTCGGACGCACGGGCGTCGCCGCGCTGCTCGAGCGCTATGGGCTGTTTTTAACGATGGTCGAATGCGCGCAACCCATTCCGGGTTCCTACTGGGGCGCGTGCGAAGCGGGCTTGCGGGGCAATAAGCTGTATGCGCGCGCGGACACGCCAGTCCATTCCGTCCTGCACGAGGCCTGTCATTTCATCTGCATGAGCGCGGCGCAGCGCGCCGACCTCGACACCGACGCGGGCGGCGACGACGCGGAGGAGTGCGCGGTGTGTTACCTGCAGGTGCTTCTCGCCGACGCCCTGCCGGCGGTCGGCCGGGATCGGCTGTTCGCCGACATGGACCTTTGGGGCTACAGTTTCCGCCTGGGCGGCGCTCGCGAGTGGTTCGAGCGGGATGCCGAGGATGCACGGCAGTGGCTGCGCGCCCATGGCTTGACCGACTCTCAGGACACTCCCACGGGTGCCTGTCGGCGCTGACCGGCGAGGCCGGTCGCCTCGGCACCCGCGGACGCGCGCAGGGTCCGGGATCGGTGATTGGGGGCAATTGAACGGGAGTCGGGCATGTATCTGCCGCAGCAGTTCGTCGAAGCCAGGCCGGACGTACTCCACGATCTGATCCGGGCGCATCCGCTCGGCACGCTGGTCGTGCTGGCCGACGCCGAGTTGTGTGCCAATCACATTCCCTTCCTGCTGCACGCCGACGGTGGCGGCGGGCGGTTGCACGGCCACGTGTCCCGGGCGAACCCGGTATGGAAGAGTTTCAGCGGCTCGCGCGAGGCGCTGGTCATATTCCACGGCCCGGAAGCCTATGTAAGCCCGGCGTGGTATCCGAGCAGGGCGGCGGACGGCAGAGTCGTTCCGACCTGGAACTACGCGGTCGTGCACGCCTACGGGACGCCGCGGGCCGTCCAGGATCCCGATTGGTTGGTGCGGCACGTCACGCAACTCGCCGACGCGCATGAAGCCGGACGGGCCGAGCCTTGGCGGGTCCGCGAAGCGCCCGAGGATTATCTGGAGCAGATGATCAGTGGCATCGTAGGCGTCGAGATTCCGATCGCCCGGCTCGAGGGGAAGTGGAAGGTCAGCCAGAACAGAGAGCGATCCGAGCAGCTCGGCGTCGTCTCCGGGCTGCGAGCCCAGGACACGGACGCTGCGCGCGCGATGGCCGAGCTGGTCATGGAGCGCATCACGGCGCCGTAAGCCATGTTCGCCGGCGCGGCGGGAGAGTGGGGGCGCGTACAAGCGTGAGCGGGCCCCGGTGAGCCTCATTGGGCCCACGGGCCTGTCCTCAGCGCAGCGGGGTGAAGCCATCCCGACTTCACTCCTCGCTGCCGACGCCGTTGTGCCCGAAAAACAGCCCATCAGGGTCGTACTGTGCCTTGACGGCGCGGAGCCTTGGCCGCCGGCGATGATGGCCAGCGCGAATGCCGAGAGGACGTCCGGATTCGTCGCGGTGTCTCGCGCCGAGGCGATCACCTCGGGTGGGGCGTCGGCCAGCCCGGATCGGCGGGCCGCACGCGGCGCATGCGGCGTCTTGCGGCCACCGGCTCGGCCGATGCGACACGCGGTAGCAGCGGAAGAACTGAAGCGATGGCCAGGCCTTTCAGGATCTCTCGTCTCTGCATGCTCAAACCCCCGGGGTGGCTTTGCGGATCTGTGAGGTCCACGGACTGGTGAGCCTGTCGGCGGATCCCCGCGCACCCGGCCGGCGGCAGGGTCCGCGTGCCGATGCAGGCAGCCGCGAGATGGCCTGAATTCCGTCAGGTCAACGCCTCGACGACGCGCGTCCACGCGCGCGCCAAGTTGCTCCGGTTGTAGCCGCCGCCGCCCATCGCGAGCAGCCGCCCCGCGCAGTGCCGGTCGGCCAGTGCGCGCAGCCGGCTTGCCGCGTGCGCGTGCGCAGCTTCCGTGTACGCGAGATGCGTGATCGGGTCTCCGGCCAACGAATCCGCCCCGCACTGAAACAGGATCAGCTCGGGCCGGTGCGCGTCCACGTAAGCCTCGACTTCCTCGAAAGCGGCCCGGAACTCGCTGTCCCCGGCGCCCGGCGGCATCGGTAAGTTCAGCTTTGTGCCGGCCGCCGGACCGCGGCCCGTCTCGCCGCGATCGCCGGTACCCGGGTACAGGTGGCGGCCATCCTCATGCACATCCGCGTCAGCGACGTCCGGATCGTCCTCGAAGCTGTAGAACACGCCGTCGCCGTGATGTGCGTCGATATCGACGTACGCCACCCGCGTCAACCCGTAACGGCGCCGGGCCGCTTCGATTGCGATGCCGCAATCGTTAAACACACAAAAACCCGCCGCGCGATCGCGCCCGGCATGATGCAACCCGGCGATGGGAATGAAGGCACGCGGGACCGGCCCTTCCAGGATCCCCGACAGCGCCGTCAGGGTTCCGCCGACGACGTTCGCAGCAGCCTCGTAGACGCCCGCGAACGCGGGCGAGTCGCCGGCGTCGAGGAACCCATGTCCGGCGCGCGAAGCGGCGATGACCCGGTCGACGTGCGCCGGCGTATGGAAGTATTCGATTTCCTCGCGGGTCGCCGGACGCGCCGCGCGCCGCTCGAGCCGCGGCCAGCAGGGTGAACGCTCGAGCTCGCGGATGAAGGCGTCGTGACGGTCGGGCCCGAAAGGATGTCCGGCCGGAAACCCGTACGCGGCGATCTCCGCGCCCCAGATCAGCAGGGCCGTCGGTTGCATCGTATCCGGGCCCCGGCGCGCGCGCAGACCGGCACGAACCCACCGCCAGCGCCGCCTGCTGATCCGCAGCTCATGTCGCCCACCGATTGTCTCCCGGCCGAGCCGCAAGGCTCATCCCTTAACCTATACGCGGCGCGCCGATTGGGCAAGGTTATGGCGTTACCGGCGCAGGTGTGCGTCGCCCACACCTGCGCCGCGGGCCGTGAGCGCCCGGCGGGTTGTCGCCGAGGACCGGTCAGGACCGTTCACGCCCAACCCCGACCCGAAGGTCCCGCGACCGAGTCGGGCCGCGATCCCGAGGCTGCGACCGGCGCGGCCGGCCTGTCAGAGCGAGTAGTTGACGCCAAATGAAAAGAGATTCGAATCGCCCTGGGCCGGGCTCGGCAAATAGGTCCAACCGAAATCGAGCGCCAACGTTTGCGACAGCTGGTAATCGCCGCCGATTCCGGCGGATAAACCGGTGTTGGTCGTGTCGCCCGCGAAGTTCCTGTTGAGCGAGACCGACGCCAGGCCGGCGACGCCGTAGACGGAAAGTCGCGGTGTGAGGCCCAGCGCGCCCTTGGCGTAGGCGCCCCAGTAGGTGCCGAGGCCCGCCGAGCGGCCGTCGGACTGGTCGCTCGAGAGACCCGTGCCCACCCGGCCCACGATGGCCAGAAACGAATTGAGCGGCAGTCCGGCGCGAAACACGATGGCGCTCGGGGACAGGGTCGGCACGACACCCTGATCGTAACGGAGCAAACCGATACTTGCACCCACGTAAGGATCAGTGTTTGGAAACCCGCCGTTCAGGTGCATTGTCGCGAAGGCCGGACTCGCCGTCGTGCACGCGGCCAACGACGCCAACAACAGGGTTCGGAGCTTCATGTGAAATCCTCAGGTGGACTCGAACGGCGATGATTATCTGTGCGCCCGCTGAATTTGCGCTGAACACGGCCGCGGGCGCAACCGCGCCGTCGTCGCTGAATCGCGTCACACCGGCGCGAATTCGGCGACTCGGCCGGGCCCGACCGGCCAATCGCGTCGCTCAGCGGTCCGCCGCCCCGGCGAGGCCGTCCCGGCGTGGCCAAATCTGCAGTCGTTCGGAATCCAGGTCGAATCGACAACCCTGACCCGGCGTCAGGTCAGTGCCGCAGGCTGCACGGATACGGGTATCCCCGAAGCGGATCGATGCCTGCGGGAAGGATCCGGCGATCAGCGTCTCCACCGTGCCGGCATGCGCGCCGCCGGCGTGCACCCAGATGCGCTCCGCGGGAACACTCCACCCCACCGGTCCATTCGGCACGCGGGCGCCGGGCACCTCCAGGACTGCCCCACGACCCAACATGAGCCGGTTCGATTCGGCGACGCCAACGGCGACGTTGTCCGCGCCGAGCAGCCGCGCCGCCAGCTCGTTCACCGGACGGCGCAGCACGTCCGCCGCCCGACCGCTTTGCAACGGGCGTCCGCCCGCGAGCAGCAGCAGCTCGTCGGCCAGCTGCAGCGCTTCCTGCGGATCGTGGGTGACGAGCAGAGTCATGATCGGCAACTCCGCCTGCAGAGTGCACAGCTCGCGGCGCAGCGCGGCGCGCAGTGGCGCATCGAGTGCCGAGAACGGCTCATCGAGCAACAGCAGCTCGGTCGGACGCACCAGCGCGCGCGCGAGCGCCACGCGCTGCTGCTGGCCGAGGGACAGCTCGGTGGGGCGCCGTCTCACCAGCTCCGTCAGCCCCAGCCGCTCGAGCCAGCGCTCGGCGCGCGCGGGATCCGCCCCCGCGGGGAAGCGCAGCTGTCCACCGACGTCGAGATGGGGAAACAGCGCATAGCTCTGCGGCACATAGCCGATGCGCCGGGCGCTCGGCTCGAGCGGCGCCAGATCTCGTGCGCCCAGCCGAATGACCGCGCGATCGGCCTGCTGGAGGCCGGCGATCAGTTTGAGGGTGAGCGACTTGCCCGAGCCGGAGGGTCCGAGGATCGCCAGGCGGCGCGCCCGGCTCGACCATTCCACCGTCAGGTCGAAGTCATGGATGCGCTTGTCGACGTCCAGATGCAACCCGCTCGCAGCGGCGGCCGGCGCCTCTGGAGGGTCGCGGGGGCGCGCAGCCGAGGATGCCGGGAGCCGGCGCCGGACCGGGCGCGCCGAGGAGCGCGCGCTCACCATGCTGCTGAACAACACGACGACCAACGCCAGGGCGATCGCCGGCAACAGCATCGGCAGCATGGCCGGCAGACCTTTGTCGCCGAATTCCACGTAGGTATAGACCGGGAGCGAATACGGATGATAGGCCACCATCACGGTGGCGCCGAACTCGCCGAAGGCGCGCAGCCAGGCGAGCAACAGTCCGGCGATCAGTGCGGGTCTGACGGCCGGCAGCGTCGCCCGCCAGAACACTGCGAGCCGCCGCCGGCCGAGCGTCGCCGCCACATCCTCGATGGCCGGATCCATGGACGAGAACGCCGAGCGCGCCGCGATGATCACGAACGGCGCGGAAACAAAAGCCTCCGCGAGCACGATACCGGCGAAAGAATCGGTGAGCCCCCCGT
>JAJZZR010000481.1 GCA_021797465.1 Pseudomonadota bacterium
GCGCCCGCCCCCGTCGTGAGCGATCCGCGCCCGATCGAATCGGCTCCCGGCGGCGCGCCGCCCGCGCCGCGCCTGCCGTTCGCCTTCGCCAAGCGCCACGGCGTGCTCGTGCGGACCCTCACGGACGAGAGCGCCGAGTGCGTGTGCCGCGAGCACGCCTCCGCGCTCGGACTCGCCGAGGCGCGCCGGGTGCTCGGACGCCCGATCCGGCTCTCACGCGTATCCGAAGCCGATTTCGACCGCCTGCTGCAGCAGGTCTACGAGGCCGGCTCGGAAGCAATGCACGCGGTCGAGGGGCTGAACGGGACCGAGGATCTGGCGCACCTGGCGCAGGAGCTTCCCGAGCAGGCCGACCTGCTCGACAGCGACGACGATGCGCCGATCATCCGGCTGATCAACGCGGTGCTCACCCAGGCGGTCAAGGAAAACGCCTCGGACATCCACATCGAGCCGTTCGAGAACCGCCTCGTCGTGCGCTTCCGCGTCGACGGCGTGCTGCGCGAGGTGCTGCAGTCCAAGCGCGCGGTCGCGCCGCTGGTGGTCTCGCGCGTCAAAGTCATGTCGAAGCTCGACATCGCCGAGAAGCGTCTGCCCCAGGACGGACGCATCAGCCTGCGCATCGCCGGCCGGGCGGTCGACGTGCGCGTCTCGACCATCCCGGCCGGTTACGGCGAGCGGGTCGTGCTGCGTATCCTCGACAAGCAAGCCGGCCGGCTGGATCTGCATGCCCTCGGCATGGATCCGGCCACCGAGCGGCTGATCGACCAACTCATCCACAAGCCGCACGGCATTCTGCTGGTGACCGGCCCGACCGGCTCGGGCAAGACCACGACACTGTACGCGGCGCTCGAGCGGCTCAACGACGACACCCGCAACATCATGACGGTCGAGGATCCGATCGAGTACTACATCGACGGCATCGGACAGACTCAGGTCAACACCAAGGTGGAGATGACCTTTGCGCGCGGCTTGCGCGCGATCCTGCGTCAGGACCCCGATGTGGTGATGATCGGGGAGATCCGCGATCTCGAGACCGCGCAGATCGCCGTGCAGGCGAGCCTCACCGGCCACCTGGTGCTCTCGACGCTGCACACCAATACCGCCGCCGGCGCGGTGACCCGCCTGCGCGACATGGGGATCGAGCCGTTCCTGCTCTCCTCGAGCCTGATCGGCGTGCTTGCCCAGCGCCTGGTGCGCGTGCTCAACCCCGAGACCAAACAGCCATTCATCTGCGGAGAGGCCGAGCAACGGCTCCTCAATCTCCCGCCGGACAGCCCTCCCCCGACCCTCTACCGGCCTGGCGATGACGTCCTCGGCGGCTACCGGGGGCGCTCGGGCATCTACGAGCTGATCATGGCCGATGAGCAGCTGCGCACCATGATCCACGACGGCGCAAGCGAGCAACAGATCGAGCACCATGCCCGCCGGAGCACCCCCTCGATCCGCGATCACGGCCGTGCCCGCGTCCTGCTCGGCGAGACCACCCTCGAGGAAGTGCTGCGCGTGACCCGGGAGGACTGAAGTGGGCGCCTTCGAATACACGGCGCTCGATTCGAGCGGCAAGGAACGTAAAGGCATCCTGGAAGGCGATACGCCGCGGCACATCCGCCAGCAGCTGCGCGAGCGCCAGCTGCTGCCGGTGAGCGTCACCGAGGTGGCCGCGCGCGAGGCGGGCCGGCAGCAGTCGCAGTCCTTCGCGTTTCTGCGCCGGGTCTCGGCGGCGGACGTGACGCTGCTCACGCGCCAGATGGCGACACTCGTGCGCGCCGGACTGCCGCTCGAGGAGTCGCTGCTGGCGGTCTCGCAGCAGACCGATAAGCCGCGGGTGCAGAGCATCCTGCTCGGGGTTCGCTCCAAGGTCATGGAGGGCCATACCCTGGCCGACGGCCTGGCGGAGTTTCCGCGGGTGTTCCCGGAGATCTATCGGGCCACCGTGGCCGCCGGCGAGCAGGCCGGCCATCTCGATGCCGTGCTCGAGCGGCTGGCCGAGTACACCGAGCGGCGTGAGGAAATCCGCCAGAAGGTCCTGGCCGCGATGCTCTATCCGATCGTGCTGACGGTGATGTGTTTCATCATCGTCTCGGCGCTCATGGTGTGGGTGGTACCGAAAGTGGTCGGGGTCTTCGAGGCCAGCAAGGCGCAGCTGCCGCTCATCACCCGCATCCTGATCGGCACCAGCGGCTTCCTGCGGGTGTACGGGATCTGGCTGGTTCTCGCGGTGATCATCGCCGTGGTGCTGTGGCGGCGGCGGTTGCGCGACCCGGGCGCGCGCCGGCGGTATCATCGGGTGTTGCTGCATCTGCCGCTCGCCGGCAAGCTGGTGCGCGGATTCAACACCGCGCGCTTCACGCGGACCTTCAGCATCCTCTCCTCGAGCGCAGTGCCGGTCCTCGAGGCGCTGCGGATCTCCGGCGAGGTGGTCACGAACCTGCCGATGCGCGATGCGGTGCTCGAGGCGGCCGACCGGGTGCGCGAAGGCGCCCCCATCGGCCGCTCGCTGGGGGCGAGCAAGTTGTTCCCGCCGATGACGATCCATCTGATCTCGAGCGGGGAGTCGAGCGGAGAACTCGACGCTATGCTCGACCAGGCCGCCGGCAGCCAGGAACGTGAGCTCGACGCGATCATGGCGGCCATGGTCGGGCTGCTCGGGCCGATGCTGATCGTGGTGATGGGACTGTTCGTCATGGGCATCGTTTTTGCAATGCTGCTGCCGATCTTCCGATTGGATGACCTGATTCACTGATTGGGGCGTTGCGCCCGCCACGCTTGTGATTTAATTTTTCGCACCCTCTCTCGCGGGAACCCGACGTGCCGCATGAGTGAGAAATCCGAATCGGACGATTTTGAAGAGGAAGACGAGCCGGTCGTCGAGGAAGGCGATGTCGACCTGGATCAGGCCATCAAGGATCTCGATCTCGCCAAACACCGCGCGCACCGGACCGGTGACCCGGCCTGGCGCCGGCTCGAGCGGCTGATCGAGGAAAAGCACACCGCCGAGCTCACCAGCGACTTCGAGGACTACGAGATCGGCGATGAGGAGGGACGGCCACGGCGGAAGTAATGACCGCGGCGGCGCGCATCAGTGGAAATCCCGCGAACGCGTGAGCAGCGCCCCCAGAAGCGCAGTACGGTCGAGCAGCCGCCGGGCAATGATGTGCGTCACGCCATCCTGGCGCTGCAACCGGCCGTGCACCTCGAGCAGCCGTGAAGACACCAGCGCTTCGCGGCAGACAGCGCCAACGCGCTCCCAGACGATGATATTGCTCTGTCCGCTTTCGTCCTCCAGGGTCACGAACGTGACGCCGCCCGCCGCCGTGGGCCGCTGACGCATCAGCACGATGCCGGCGGTGCAAACTGCGCTGCCATCCGGCAGCGCAGTGATGTCCCCGGCCGTGCACAGTCCCCTCTCCCGCAGCGCCGGGCGCAGCAGCGCCAGAGGATGCCGCCCGAGGGTCAGTCCCACGGAGGCGTAATCCGCCACCAGGGACTCGCCTTCCGTCGCAGCGGACAACAAGGGGACGGGCTCGCCGTGCCGGCGGACCTCGCGCTCGATCGGCAGAGGCTTCTCCGTCCCCGCCACGTCCCAGAAGGCAAAATGACGGTTGCCGCTCAAGGCCGCGAATGCTCCGGCGGCCGCCAGCGCCTCGAGGTCCCCCCGGCCGAGCCCGGCGCGCCGGGCAAGATCCTGCACATCGGCCAAGCCGCTTCCGGTACGCGCGCCGACGAGCCGCGCGGCACCGGCTCGCGAGAGCCCTCGCACCAGCCTCAACCCCAGCCGCAGCGCCGGCTGCCCGTCCCCCTCGGGCTCGAGCGTGCAGTCCCACTCGCTGGCGCAAACGTCCACGGGACGCACCTCGACACCGTGCGCGCGCGCATCGCGCACCAGCTGCGCCGGAGCATAGAAGCCCATCGGCTGGCTGTTGAGCAACGCGGCGGTAAATGCGGCGGGCTCGTAACGCTTCAGCCACGCGGAGTCGTACACCAACAGCGCAAAGCTGGCCGCGTGCGACAGCGGAAAGCCATAATCGCCGAATCCCAACATCTGGCGGTAGATCCGCTCGGCGAACTGCGGCGGGTAGCCGCGCGCGCTCATGCCGCCCAAGAGCTTGTCGCGCAAGTGTCCAATGCCGCCGCTTCGCTTCCAGGCACCCATCGCGCGGCGCAGCTGATCGGCCTCCCCTGGGGTGAAGCCCGCGGCCACCACGGCGAGCTGCATCACCTGCTCCTGGAAGATCGGCACGCCGAGGGTGCGCCGCAGCACCGCCTCGACCTCCGGGCTCGGATAGTGCACCGGCTCGAGGGCCTGACGGCGCCTGAGATAGGGATGGACCATGTCGCCTTGAATGGGCCCGGGGCGCACGATGGCCACCTCGATGATCAGATCGTAGTAGCACTGTGGCCGCAGCCGCGGCAGCATCGCCATCTGCGCGCGTGATTCGATCTGAAACACCCCGACCGTGTCGGCGTCCGAGATCATTGCGTAGACCGCGGGATCCTCCGCCGGCAGCTCCCCGAGGGCCCAGCGCGTGCCGCGCAGGCCGTTGACCAGATCGAATGCCTTGCGCAGCGCGCTCAGCATTCCCAGGGCGAGCACATCGACCTTGAGCAGCCCCAGGGTGTTGAGATCGTCCTTGTCCCACTGCACCACGGTGCGCTCGGGCATCGCCGCGTTCTCGATCGGCACCAGCTCATCGAGCCGCCCGGCCGAGATCACCAGGCCGCCGACATGTTGGGACAGATGGCGGGGGAAGCCCGGGAACGCGATCAGCATCTGCGCCAGCGGCAGCAGCCGCGAGAGCACCGGACCGGAGGGATCGAAGCCCGCCTCGGCGAGCCGCTCGGGCAACCGCTCGCCCCCGTCCCACCACTGCATCCCCTTGACCAGCCGCGCGCACGAGTCCGGATCGAGCCCGAAGGCCTTGCCAAGATCGCGCAGGGCGCTGCGCGCGCGATAGAGGATCACCGTCGCGGCGAGCGCGGCGCGCTCGCGCCCGTACTTGCCGTAGACGTACTGAATGACCTCCTCGCGCCGCTCGTGCTCGAAATCGATGTCGATGTCGGGCGGCTCGTTGCGCTCCTTGGAGATGAACCGCTCGAACAGCAGGCCCGCGCCGCGCTGCGGATCGACCGCGCTTATCTCCAGGCAGTAGCAAACCCGCGAGTTGGCGGCCGAGCCCCTGCCCTGACAGAGAATGCCGCGGCTGCGCGCGAAAGCGACCAGATCGTGGACGGTCAGGAAATACGGCTCGTAGCCGAGCTCGGCGATCACCTCCAGCTCATGCTCGAGCGCGGCGCGCTCGCCCGGCGGCACGCCCCGCGGCCAGCGACGCCGCGCACCGGCCTCGGTGAGCCGGCGCAGGTGGCTCGCCGGGGTCTGCCCCGGCGGCACCAGCTCGCTCGGGTACTCGTAGCGCAGCTCATCGAGCGAGAATGTGCAGCGCTGCGCGATCCGCACCGTCGCTTCGAGCAATTGCGGCGGGTAGAGCTTGGCGAGGCGTCCGCGTTCGCGCAGGTAACGCTCGCCATTGGGATAAAGAGCGCCGGCCACCTCGGCAATGGGGCTGTTGAGCCGGATGGCGGTCAGCGCATCCTGCAGTTTGCGCCGTGAGCGCACATGCATGTGCACGTCGCCGCTGGCGGCCTGCGGCAGCCCGACCTCGCGTGCGATGTGCGCAAGGACCGCGAGCCGCTCGCGGTCGGCGCCACCACGCAGCAGCTCTACGGCGACCCACACCTCGCCGGGGAAATGCGCGGCGAGCCACCGCGCCTCCTGCGCCTGCGGCGCTTCACCCGGCAACCACAGAAGCAGGCAATGCGCGAGTGTCTCGGTGAGATCGTTCCGTGTCAGCCGGTAGCCGCCCTTGGCCGCGGCGCGGCGGCCGCGGGTGATGAGCCGGCAGAGGCGGCCGTAGCCGTGCCGATCGGTGGCGAGCACCACCAGAGCGAGGCCGCACTCGAGTGTCAGCTCCGAGCCGATGATGAGCTTCACGCCCCGCTCCTTGGCCGCCCCGTGCGCGCGCACCACGCCCGAGAGCGAGCATTCGTCGGTCAGCGCCAGGGCCGTGTAGCCCATCTCGGCGGCCCGGGCGACGAGCTCCTGCGGATGCGAGGCCCCGCGCAGGAAGGTGAAATTGCTCAGACAGTGCAGCTCCGCATACGCGGGCCCGGGTGCCCCAGTCAAGCGAACACTCCCTGCAGGAACCAACGGTGCGGCGCGGCGCGCTCGCGGAACAGCCACAGCCGCCGGCCGTGCACATCCACGGCCTCGTAGTAATCCCGCTCGATGTCGCGGCCATCCCACCAGCCGGTCTCGATCCGCTCCGGCTCGCTCTCGAGGCGCAGCGCGCCGCGATAGCGCGGCAGACCGCCGCGCTGGCGCAACGGCCGCGGCACCGGCAACAGCCATAAAGGGCGCGCCGCGGCGAAATCGCCGGAAGCGATTCTCGACGGTGCGAAGCTCCGGTCCCGCAGCGGTACGTCGCGCGACGACGAGCGTCCGAGCGGGATAGGTTGGGCCTCCGAGACCCGCTGCCGCGAAGCCGCAGGTGACGCCGAGAAACGGGGCCCCGCTCCCGGAGGTTC
>JAJZZR010000488.1 GCA_021797465.1 Pseudomonadota bacterium
GATGCGCTATACCCCGAAAATCGCGGGGACGAGAGGACTGATGTACAGGTGCAGGATTTGAGTGTTGATGCGCTATACCCCGAAAATCGCGGGGACGAGAGGTTTTCCTCACCACGCGCGGCCTGAAAAGCCCGATGCGCTATACCCCGAAAATCACGGGGACGAGAGGATCCGCGGACGGTGCCGGTGCGTTGCGCGTGATGCGCTATACCCCGAAAATCGCGGGGACGAGAGGCCCGAGTCCGAGCACCGGAGGATCAGCGTGTGATGCGCTATACCCCGAAAATCGCGGGGACGGAAGGATCTGGCGGAGGGCTGACCTGATGCCCGTTCCCGCCCATGCGCGGGGGGCGTGATAACCGGGGCATCTCGCCCCGGTTTTTTTTATTTCTTGGAGCCTGAACGCTTCAGCTTGTGTGCGGTGAGGGCGGACCGCATTTTGGAAGTTTCTCCATATAACTCCAAGGAGCTCTAGCGATTTACCGACTCAATTTCCGAGTAATTCGTCGGATAAAATTTCTGGCGTCACGGCCCACTTTGCCTATAGTATGAAACCATACAGGCTTGTTTCTGGAGTTGAGCGTTGACCCCAATAGAGTTCGCATACCAGCATTTCGGCCGGCACATCGCCCCCGAAAACCCAACGGCCTGGCTCTATCAGCCCGGTCTGCTCCTGCAGGACGGCCCGCGCCGCGCCGCGGGGACCCGCAATGCAGGCATGGGCGGGACTATCGTGTGGATCGGTGAGTCCTGCGTGAAGGTCTACGGGCCGGATTATCGGGATAAAGGCTACCCCGCGAGCGGAGACTCCAAGGAGGGACGAGTCTTTGTCACCAACATGTGCCTCAAAGTGCCCGATGAGCCCTGGATTGCTGTGATTTTCGGCAAACCGGGCGCGGATCCGGCCAAGCTCGTGCTGAACGGCGTAGGTTGCTCGACCGTCGCGTATTACGACACGAAGCTCGGGGTGCGCTGGTTCGAGCCGAAAGCGCTCGCGCGGGCCGCTGCCGGCTTCGATGGGCTCAGCGTGAGCGAGGCTATGGATACGATTCGTATCGTCGAGGCACAGCGAGCCGTGAGGCTCTATTCGTACGAAGTGGCGCCGCATGACCTTGTGCGCCTGGAGAAAATCCGTGCGAAGTGCCCGACGGCTGTGCGCGCAGCAGGAACGTTCCTGCGGGCCGGGACGATGCGCGCCGGATTGCTCTCCTCTTATCTCAAAGAGATCCGTCGTGGTTCATGAGACTGTGATCAAACTCGAGTCAGTGCCGAAGACTCTCTACGAGCTGCACCATCGGGTGTGGCGGATGCTCGCGCGCTCGAGCGAGGAGCCGCGGGATTTTCTCTACGCCCTCGATCACGATCGCGGTGAGCTCTATGTGCGTGCCGGTAGCGCTCGTGAGGGACTCGGACCGTGGCGGGAACTCGAGCCGCTCGTCGAAGGCCGCAGGTACGTCGCAGTTGGAGCGCTCGTGCTCGATGCCACGCGTACGCGGGTGCGAGGCCAGCAGGCCCTCGGCTGGCGCCATCCGCTGGTGCTCGAGCGACGCGTGCGTCCGATGTTCGAGCGGTTCATGCGTCTCGAATCTCTCTCGATCTCACCGGCGCGCGCCGAACCCTTCGGCAAAAACACGGGCCAGGATATCTATTTCACTCCGCTGCGAGTGCGCGCCAAAGGGACCGTGATTGATGCTGAGGCCGCCAACACTGTGCTTCAGCAGGGTATCGGCCGCGCGCGGGCCTTCGGGTTCGGAGCGCTGCATTTTATTTCAGAGGACTGAGGCTCCCATGACCGAGGCATTTCGCGTTACCGCAGAACTTTCGACGCCGCTGATCCTCTCCGGCGATACCTATCTCACCCTCGATGCGCTGCTCAGCGGCGTGCTGTTCGAGGAGACCGGTAGCGTCGAGCGGGCGCTTACCGAGATTCCACTCGAGCGCACTTACGGGGTGTGGCACGGCTCGAGCGTCTTTCTGGACTCTTGCGCGATTCGTACCACCGAGCCGTTCAAGTCCGGGCTATCGATGCGCGATATCGACGCCGGGGCGCTCGAGCGCCTGGCGCTGGGTAGAGTCAGCCGCGGCGCGCGGCGCGGCGAGACCGCACAGATCGATACGGTTCGCGGCGCGTACCAGTCGTCACTCGAGTGCTACAGCGCCTACCGCACACCGCGAGTGTACTGGTACGGCTACGGTCGGATCGATGCGGCCGAAGAGCTGCTCAGCTGTTTACCTGCGATCGGCAAGAAGCGCCGGCAGGGCTACGGGCAGGTCGCGCATCTCGAGATCGAGCCGATCGATGAGGATCTCTCGCTCTCGCGGATCGTCGCCGGCGAGCGCGTCGCGATGCGGCCGATCCCGCTCGAGGACTGGCAGCATCTCTACCCCGACGCCCCTGCATCTTCGATCGGGTGCACGCGGCCAGCACCGCCGTACTTTGAGGGTGAGGCGCTCCTGTGTGCGATCCCGCCGGCGCGGGAAGTGTTTTGGAGCAAGCACGACAAACGGTTTGTTTTTTAGCGCAGACCCTGCGCGATCTTCATTCATCACAATCGAGGTTATCCGTCATGCGTAAAGTCATCGTTCTTAAGGGCGAAATCGTCGCCGAACAGCCAATCTCATACAGCGTCCCCGGCGCCCCGAAGGGCGCCGACCACAAGCTGCCGCGCCTCGGCAGACAGCTCTACCTCACTGCGTCCGGACTGCGCGGAGTGCTGCGACACGCGGCGACTGAGATCGTCATGGACATGATCGATGCCGATCAGGCGCGCGCGAAACTCTCGCTCGATGACTACTTCCTGCTCGCTATGGGCGGGGTGAAGGATGCGAAAAACCCGGCGCAGAAGAAAAAGAACGGCAAGTCCGCAGAGCCGAGCGACGAGAGCGCCGAGGGCGATGACGCGGAGAAGACGAC
The DNA here is from genome assembly GCA_021797465.1 of Pseudomonadota bacterium. GTDB lineage: Bacteria > Pseudomonadota > Gammaproteobacteria > Steroidobacterales > Steroidobacteraceae > 13-2-20CM-66-19. Next base: position 2,915 of record JAJZZR010000488.1, read on the forward strand.
CGTGTCGGAGGCGGATATCGTGCGTATGGTGCGCGCGAATCGGTTTGCGCGGACTCGCAATCCCCTGGTGTGCCTGTTCGGCTCGATGCGCCACGGCGTGAGCGGCTCGCTTTACTGCGCGCATGCGATCGCGCCGGAGTCGACCGATTCCACCCGCGTGCGTCACGTTCGCGCAAACGACTTCCAGCGCGATCCGAGTGTGTTCGACCGGCTCGAGAGCAGCGTGCTCGATTCGTTCATCGCGCGCCAGGCTGATGCGGCCGTCCGGTCCGAGGGCAACAAGCGGATCAAGGCTCTCGAACAGGAGCAGAAGAAGTTGCGACGCGGGGACAATACCGCGCGGCTGAAAGAGATCGAGGCGGAGCTCGATGAGATCAAGGCCTCGCTGCCTTCCGACGTGCAACTCCAGCTGCCGAACATCACCTACGATGCCATCCCCGCAGGCACTGTGTTCGCGCACGAGTTTACGCTCTCTAACCCGACGGATGCGGAAGTGGCCCTGTTTTTGCGCGCGCTCGATCGGTTCGCGCTGAACCCGCTGATCGGCGGTCACCGCGCACACGGCCTCGGCCGGGTGAGCGGGCACTGGAGCGTGCGGATGCGACCGGCCGGCGAGCGCGAGTTCGTCGATATGGGCGAGGTGGCGTTCGCTGGTGATTTCACAGGATTGAAGCTCACCGGTCGTATCGCTGAGTTCTTCGCGAGCTGGGATGCGCAGAAAGATGCGCTCGATTTCACCGAGGCCGGGATCGCCGCGGCGTGACCGCGGATGAGTTTCCAGGACCCGAAGACCGAATGGATCTCGATAGGAGTCTGTCATGTCTAAGTTGATCGCGTCTGAGGTTATCGTGGCCCACGGCCGTGCGGTTGGACTGCGGCGCAACGCTGTGCAGGGTGAGTATGCAGATTACGTCCAGCGCGGCATCGCTGCGGCACGCAAGGAGGGCTACGGTCAGTTGCTGGTCGAGGCCGAAACCGGTACCGGCAAGACGCTCGGCTATCTCGTGGCGGCCGGGCTCGACTGTGCGCGCAACAATTCGCGCGCAATCGTGGCTACGCATACCGTTGCGCTGCAGCGACAGATCCTGCGCTTCGAGCAAAGCGGCCGCATCTGCCCGGAATGCGACATGTCCCGGGCGCTCACGATCATCAAGTCGGCCACCGGCAAGCAGCTCACCGCGGGCCTGCGGCTCGGGATGCGAAATTTCCTCGATACTGACAGAGCGCTGCGGGCCGCAGAACGCGTGCTCGGCGCACGCGGCGTGAAGCGCGAAGTGCGCGCGCAGGCCGAATCGTTCGCGGATTGGGCGCGGCTCAACCCCGGAGCTCAGATCCAGTCGTTTCTCGAGGAGGAGGGGCTCGCGGCTCTGCCCGGAGGGCTGCTGTTCGAGGATGTGTGCGTTACGGGCGCGTCGCGCAAGAGCGAGGTGTCTTATCTGAAGTACCTCGAGCACGTCGCCGCGTCCAAGCGTGCCGATATCCTGGTGACCAACCACGCGATGCTGATGACGAACTCGGTGCGCGGGCGCAACCGACTGCTGCACGCCGAGGACGATGACCGTGAGGTGTGCGCGCTGATCATCGACGAATGCGACCGGTTCGAGCAGGCCGCGCGCTCGGCGACGAGCGACCTGGTGCCGATCCTGCCGATCGCGCAAGCACTGGCGGACTTAGCAGGATCGCACGCGGGCAAGAAGATCGAGAACGCGCAGGCGGCGGTGGAGAAACTGCGCGCGATGCTGTCCGATCTTCGCGAGCACGAAGACGATGAGCGCGAGGAAGAAGTCCAGTTCTGGGACGAACTCGAACCTCCTGTCAGGCTGCGCGTGCTCAAACAGCTCACCGCCGCCTACGAAGCATTGGTCCCGTTGACCGACGTCAAGAAGAGCGCAGATGAAGCGCTGGAGTCGATCCAGAGCTATACCGAAGCGCTCGGCAACGTCATCGGGCGGATCGGCAAAACCTCCGCGGATACCTCGAGCGATGGGGTTGTGGCCTTGCGGTGGTCGCCGACCCGCCACTACCCCTCCATTCGCACGTTCCGGCTGCGGCCCGCGCGCTTGCTGAAGCGCATGTGGGATGTGTGGGTGAGCGGAGATGGCGAGGAACAGGAGGAGGATCCGTGCCGGGCGAAGGCGCTCGTGCTCACATCGGCTACGGTCGGAATGCCTTCAGAGAACGGCCGGGTGAACTTCACCGAGATGGCCACGGTGTACGGAGTCTATGGAGAGCGTAACGCCTGCCATGCGCTGAACGCCTCGGGCGAGGGCCAGTTCGCACCGCCGAGATTCGGCGCAGTCGAATTCGTGTTCTCGCACCCCAGCGCCCCGCCGGTGTACCTCTCCGAAGAGGAGGCAGATGAGGGGCATCGAGAGCTGAACCCACAGTGGGTGCAGTACACGGTCAAAGGGATCCTGGCCGCACACGCGCGCGGCGGGCGTACGCTGGTGCTCACGAACTCGTACCGGGCTACCGAGGCGATTTGCGACGCGCTGCGCAAGGCCAAAGGTGCGATCAAGCCTATCGAGAAGACCGCAAGCACGAATCAAGAGATGTGCATACGAGCGTTCGTGTCCGATCCTAATGGCGTGTTCGTCTCACCTGGCGCTTGGGAGGGATTTGACATCAGCCAGCGCATCGGCCCTGACGGAAAGAAACTCGGCAACGCGATCAAGCATGTGGTGGTCACCCAGGTCCCATTCGCCGCGCCGGACGGCCCGTTCGGCAAAGCGCTCGATCGTCACCTGCGCCGGCGAGGATACAGCGAGTCTCAAGCGCGCGGACTGCAGTTCAATCAGCTCTTTGCCGAGGCGGTCCGCAAGTTCAAACAGGGCTTCGGCCGCGGGATCCGCGGGGCTCAGGACAGCTTCACGTTCTGGATCACCGACCCGCGCTTCCCGCGCTCTGAGCTCGCCGGAATGCTGCGGACCTCTGGCAATACGCAGCGGGTCGAGACGAAGTTGAGACTCGCGATCCCGAAGCGCTTTCGCGTTTCTGTTGACGGGGATTCGCCCTGGGACTGCGGTAGCGTTCTGATGCTCGACGGCACAGTGCTCGACGCGGACACACTCGCGGAAAAAGCCGACGCTGCGTGAGCATGAGTGACAACGTTGCTGGATTTGAACAGAACCGCAGGAGTTAGTCATGCTGGCTACATCTGAACTTTGCGCGGTGCATGGCCGAAATGCGCTTCACTCGATTTCGGCTGCTCCCGAGCGGGCACAGGCGGCCGCACCTGTGTATCTATCCACTTTAACTCTTTCCCCGTCGCATCTGGCCGCGGCGCGCGATTTGGCGAGTCCGTACGAACTGCACCGCACTTTGGCGCGTGTTTTTGGCGATGCCAAGCCCGGAGCAGACCGCTTCCTGTGGCGACAGGAGGACCGCACGATACTCGTGCAATCAACGACGCGGGGTGACTGGGAGACGCTCGAGGAAGGCTATTGCGAGGCTCTCGAGACGGATCGAGCGAGAGCGCTTGCGGACGTGACGGCGCCCGACGCGCGTTGGGGGTTTCGTCTGAGTGCAAACCCGACGGTGCGCCGCGGCGGCCAGCGCGTCGGGATCGCGCGTCCCTATGAGGCGCTTCTGTGGCTGCATCGGCAGGGGCTCAGCGGCGGCTTTAGGATCGAGCATGCTTCAATGCAGAAGATCGAACGGCTCGAGATCCACAATGCGCGTACCCAGGCGCGCATGCGGTTCATCCGGGCGTCTTTCGAGGGGGTCCTTACTGTGCGCGATAACGAACTATTCGGCGCGGCGCTCGCGCGCGGGCTCGGACACGGCAAATCCTTCGGGATGGGGCTGGTCGTGCTGACGCCGGTTTGAGACGAGGAGGGACGGGCGCGTCGTGAGATTGTTGCCCATAAAAGAGCGGCGGTCGTTTCTCTTCGTTGGCGCGGCCCAGGGCGGAGGGGCTTTGCGCGCATTGATATGGGCGGAAATCGAGCGTGAAATTGGCGACGGCGGCGCGCTTATGATGTGGCGAGCGCCCGCGAGCAGGAGGGCGCCGAGGGTTTTCCCCACATACGTGGGGACGGAAGGGGGTGGCGGTTAGAGACGATCGAAGGTTTCGAGGGTTTTCCCCACATGCGTGGGGACGGAAGGGCAGCGAGCCGTGATTGACCCGGTGCGCATTGAGTTTTCCCCACATGCGTGGGGACGGAAGGGAAGGTGGGTACGTATCGTCATCGGACACTATCCACAGTTTTCCCCACATGCGTGGGGACGGAAGGGAAGGTAGGAATGTGATCACCCGCCTCGCTGCGCGGCATCTACCCAGCCCCGGGGACCCCCTCGGGGCTTTTTATTTCCGGCTCGATGTACCTAGAGAAGATCAGGTCACTACAGCGGCGGTATGCCGCGAGGTTAAGGTTATGGCGAAGGCTCGGACGGTGTACGTCGTGGCCGTGTATCTGTGCGATCGCGACTTCGGCGGCCCTGAAGAGGGCGGCTGGTGGTACGACACCGGGGATCTGGTGCGGATCATCCGCACTTTTAAGGACGAGGAGCGCGCGACGGCGCATGCCACGCGCATGAATGGCCTGCTCAACGCGACGATCAACAAGGGGCGGCGGGACATCAGCAGCGTGCTCTCGGACGGGAAGTACTACGCGGAGGTCCACAAGGACATCGCGCCGCAGCACTACCCGGCGGTCCGGCCGCACTACGAGTAGTGGGCGCCGCTGGCATTTTGCCCCGGCGTTAGAGGGAGGATGCTTTCATGAACACTCGCTGCGGGGGCCGGCGCTTCCAGCGCAAGATGGCTGGGGCCTGGATGACGATCGGCACGATCGTGCACGACGGTGAGGACTGGGTGCTGCGCTACAGCTCTTCGGGGCGCATCGAGAGGTACGAGACGCTCGCTGAGGCCAAAGATGCGGCGCTGAAGATTTGAGTTTACCCCGGGGCGTGCTGCTCCGGGGTTTTTGCATCGTGCCTCTCCCTATAGACCGGCAGGTCATTATCGCGCCCCGAGGCGCAAACGAGGAGGACACATGCAGATCTGTATCGCGGTTCACGAGCACAAGTACGGCTCGAATACCCGGGCGTTCGATTCGGATGAAGGCGCGCTCGGGTGGCGCACCGAAATCGCCAAGGAGAACTGGGAGCAGGAGTTCCCGGGGAAAGAGGTGCCCGGCGACGATCTGATCGCCGATGAGTACTTCGCGCTGATGGGCGAGCGAATCGGTAGCGAGGAGAGCTTTTCCTACGATCTGGTAGAGCTCGAGTCAGGCACGGGCGGGAAGCGCGCGCTCACCGTGCCTTCGGTGCACTTGAATGGCACTTCCCGCGATGAGCTGCTGCGCCAGGTGCAGAACGCCGGGCGTGCGGTGTGGCAGGCACGCGATGCGCTCGCGAAGGCCTCTCCGAATGCGCGGGACTACTACCCGCAGGGAGAGCAGGCCTTCCCCGCGGCCCGTGCCGAGCACGACCGGCGCGCGAGGGTGCTGCTCGAGGTCGAGGAGGAGCTCTCGCAGCTCGCCGAGGCAATCGATGGGGCATAGCGCCCCGCCGATTATGTCAATCCTTCATACAACGCCGCGGGGAATTCCCTCGCGGCTTTTTTATCCTGCCCGCCGCCGGCCCGATTCGCTATAGACCAGCAGGTCACTAGCAAAAGGAGGGCTCGATGAGCTCGACAATCGTGACGAACCGGCTCGCGGCCGTGTTCGACAATCCGCGCAATCGCGGCGATCACATCTGGTTTCTGTTCGAGAAATGCTACGAGAGCAACGTCTACCCGCACACGCCGCGCTGGTGCGCGCGCTCGATCGGGCGGATCCGCGAGGCGATGCAGATGATCGTCATGGACGCCTCGTACTGCGAAGGCGGGATGCTGCGGGACCGCAAGGGCTCGATCACCCCGGAGACCTATATCCGGCGCTGGTACCGGGCGATGCGCCATCCGGTGCAGATGCCGCAGATGCACATTCGGCTCAAGCGCGAGGACCTGCGCTGCCAGTTCCGCATGACGAGCGATCCGACGGACGATCAACGCTGGGAGGACTTCTGCGCAAGGATGCGCGAGCACGGTCGGAAGGATATTCCCCTCGCGCTCGATGCTGACAAGGAAGTGACGCTCTCGCTGCACGAGGACATCGAACTCGTGCTGGCGGTGTACGGCACGAGCCGCGAGCGCAAGACGTTGCTCGCCCCGTGGAAAGCGTTCGGCGGGGAGTGGGCCCCGGAGCGATCTCCGAGGGCCACGATCGGCTATTACCCGCCTGGCGGGCAGATTCCCTCGCCGGTGATCCCGCGCGCGTATCGGATCGACGATAACGCGCTTGTGATGCTCGATGAGGGGAAGTGGCGGGCGGCCGGCTGGGCCTACAGCGCGGTCGGGGACTACGTGAGAGGCCTCTGGGAGACGGAGCTTCACGCCCCGGGCAGCTTCGAGGTGCTAATCCCTCCGTACCGCGAGGCGATCATGGCCGCGCCGCTGCTGCCGAAGGGTAGCGAGGCAGTGGTGGATCTCATGAGCTGCCGGCGGCCCGAGGGCGTGCTCGAGACGGCCGTGCTCACCGGCGGGCGCATCGAGACGGACCCTGAAAGCGGCAACAAACGGGCGCGGCTGCCCTGGTCGATCGAGACCGGGCACAAGCTCGCCTACCTGCCGCATGCGGCCACCACGTGGCACCTGCCCGAGGTGGTCGCTACGGACGCGATGAAGCTTTGCGCATGAGCTCGATCGAACGACACGTCGGGAATCTCCTCGATGTGAAGACCGGCGTCATCGTGCACGGATGCAATGCACGCGGCGTGATGGGCGCAGGGGTTGCCAAGGCGGTGAAGCAGCGCTATCCAGGAGCGTATACGGCGTATCGCCACGCGTACGAGGAGGGCGGCCTGTCCGTCGGACAGGTCATCGCATACCCTGTTCCCAACGGAAACGGGGCCCTACAGCTCGTGATCGCGAATGCGATCATTCAGGAGAACTACGGGACCGACCGGCGACAGGTCGACTATGCGGGGTTCGAGCGGGCCTTTGTACAGGTCGCGCACATCACGCGCACGTTCGGCTTTCAAGACGTGCACTTCCCGCTCATCGGCTGCGGCCTGGCGGGCGGCGATTGGCGCGTAATCGAGCCGATCATCAGACGGATGCTTCGAGGGTTGCGCAAGCACCTCTGGCTGCTCGAGTAGCACTCATCGCCGCAAGGTAATCCTTGCGGCGATTTTTATCGCGCACCAGGTTGGCTATAGATGAATGCTGGGCGGACAGCACGCCCACGGCCATCTTTTGGCGCGGAGGTGACATGAGAGAGCAGCCAAACCCATCAGCGCAGACCGGATTTGATGCCGCGAGCGTCAGCATCGACCGGATGATCCAGGCGCTCGAGCACGAGGAGTTCGTGCTCTACTATCAGCCGCAGATCAGCGTACGTACCGGCAAGGTGCGCGGCGCGGAGGCGCTGATCCGCTGGCGACACCCACGCCACGGACTGATATCGGCCGCGCAGTTCCTGCCCGCCCTGCACGATGTGCGTTTCGCCCGCCGGGTGGGCGAGTGGGCCGTGCTGCGCGCACGCCAGGATATCGAGCGCTGGCGCAGAGCGGGACTTGCAATCGTGCCGGTGTCCGTCAATATCCACCCCGAGCACCTCACAATGCCCGGATTCGTTCCCTCCTTCCTCGCTGTCGCGGAGGGATTGATCGATATCGAGATCATCGAGACCGCGCTGCAGCGGGACGGGGATGCCCTGCCGGCCGTATCGGCTCTGCGGGCCGAGGGGGTGCGGGTGGCACTCGATGACTTCGGGGTCGGCTATTCCTCGTTCATGCGACTCGCGGAATTGCCGATCGACCTTCTCAAGGTGGACAAACTGTTCATTTCCGCTCTCACCCGCCCGCGCACCGAAGCGCACCTTCTCCGGTTGCGCCGGATTCTCTCCGCGGTGGTCTCTCTGGCGCATCTGTGCCACATTGCGACCGTCGCCGAAGGGGTCGAGACCAATGCGGATCTTGCTGCCGTGCGCGAGCTCGGGTTCGACCAGTCGCAGGGTTATCTGCACAGCCCCGCGGTGAGTGCCTCTGAGTTTCGAAAATTTCTGCAACCGACAGTTTCCGACGAATCGTCGGATAAAATTTCGAGTGTCGGTGCGCCGCTCAATCTTCGTCGCGATAAAATAAACGTAAGGGCCGGATAAGTCCAGCCGTTCGGGAGCGAGATCTTGCTGCTGCTGATCGACCAAGACAATGTGCTTGCCGACTTTACCCGGGTGATCTACACCGAGATGTGCGCGCGCGGACACAGGGAGCGCGTCCTGGCGCCGGCCAAACAGACGACCTATCCGCTAGAAGATCACTATCCCGCCGATCTGCTCGGAGAGCTGAGGGCGATCTATACCGCCGAGGGGTTCTTCCGCAGCCTGCCTCCGATCGATGGCGCGATCCAGGCGGTCAAGGAAATGGTCGCCCATGGGATCGACGTGCGCATCTGCACGCACCCGCTCCAGGCCTATCGAAACTGCGTCGGTGAGAAGTACGAGTGGGTCGAGCGGCATCTGGGGGCCGCGTTCACTACACGGATGATTCTCACCCGCGACAAGACTGTCATCGCCGGCGACATGCTGATCGACGACAATCCGAATATCACTGGATCACGTGATCCGTCCTGGTTGCACGTCGTGTTCGATCAGCCGTACAACCGCGCGGTAGCGGGTCCGCGCCTCAAGGGCTGGGCTGACTGGCGCGCAGTGATCGAGCCCATGTACGCTGGCGGCCGGCGCGGCATTGGTTCGACTCGCGAGGTTGTCGGAGCCGGATTTTGAACCCGGTCGGCACATCGCACGCGCTGGTGTTGATCGCTCTTCTTCCGGCTGGTCTCGTGTTGGCGGTCCGATTCTTTGCCGAGCGGACCGCTCGAGGGGCTGTCGCGGTCGATGCCGTGCTGGTCGCGGTGGCCGCGTGGATTCTGTGGAACGCGGGATCTCGTGCGAAGACGGTCCACGAACTTCTCGGATATGCTGCGATCCTGGCCGCGACGGTGCTTACGCTCGCTGTGAGATGGTTGCGGGCGCGCGATGTCTCTGGCTCCAATCGGACCGATGAGCCATGAGCGGCCGTATGCGGGTGGTGTTCGATGACGGCGGCCGCGCGGCGGCCGGATTCGCCGGGCGCGCCGGGGACTGCGTCACGCGCTCGATTGCAATTGCGACTGGCCTGCCCTACCTCGAGGTGTACGAGGCGCTCTCGGCGGGTTGCCGCGAGCAACGCGTAACGAAGCGCAGCCGGCGGCGCGCAAGCGCTCGAAGCGGAGTCGATACCCGTCGCAAGTGGTTTCGCGACTATATGGCGAGTCTGGGGTTCCAGTGGGTGCCGACGATGCGCATCGGAAGCGGCTGTCAGGTTCATCTCGTCGACGGAGAGCTGCCCGCCGGGCGGCTCATCGTTGCACTCAGCAAGCATTATACCGCCGTCATCGACGGGGTAATCCACGACACGCACGATCCGCAGCGCGAAGTCCACTGTATCGCACCGAATCGCGGCCAGGCCCTCAGGGCCGGCGAGTGGATAAACGCGAACGGGGTGTGCTCGATCAGCCGCCGGTGCGTGTACGGATACTGGGTGGTCAGGGGAGATCCATGCGACGCAGCAGCTTAGAGAGATGGGGCCGGATACGCCAGAAGGGGCTGCGCGCTTGGCTACGCCGCGGCGTGCTCAGATGGGGTATGCCGATGTATCTTATTATGACTACCCTGACGATCATCCATCATCCCCATCAATGGGGCAGGGCCATGCTCATAGGGCTGCCGATCTGGACCGTCGGTGGAGTGCTGTGGGGCGCGCTCACGTGGGCGTGGATGGACCGGCTGTATCGACGTCATATGCGCACGCGCCAGGTCGAGTGAGCCGGTATCTGCCGGCGTGTCGCTCCCTATAGGAGATTAGGTCCTTATCCTACAGGTCAATTCCATGCGACAGTATCTCGATACTCTGAGACTCGTGCTCGAGGAGGGCACGTGGCTCGAAAGCCGCACCGGCATCCGGCGGATCAGCTTCCCCGGAGTGTCCATGCGGTTCGATCTGACGAAAGGGTTCCCGGCCGTCACGACCCGAAAGCTGGCCTTCAAGACCGCGATCGGGGAGCTGTGCGGATTCCTCGCCGGCGCGACCAGCGCGAGGGCTTTCCGGGAGAACGGCTCGAAAATCTGGGACGCGAATGCGAACGAGAACCAGGCGTGGCTCGAAAATCCCTATCGTGCCGGCGAGGACGATCTCGGCCCCATCTACGGGGCGCAGTGGCGCGGCTGGAATGCGTACAAGGTGCTCAAGGTGAGCGATCGGGCGAAGGTGGCCGATGCGGTACGCCGGGGCTACAAGAGTCTCGCGTACTTCGATAACCACGATCAGGTGGCCATCGATGGCGAACCGCACGAGGCCGTTGGGCTCTTTCACCGCAAGATCGATCAGCTGCGCGAGTGTCTCGACACGATCATGTCCAACCCGGACGATCGACGCATTCTCTTTCACGCGTGGAACCCGGCCGAGCTCGATGAGATGGCGTTGCCGCCGTGTCATCTGCTCTATCAGTTCCTGCCGAACCCGGCGAAGCGCGAGCTCTCGATGAGCTTATACATTCGCTCGAATGATCTGGGCCTCGGGGCCCCCTTCAATATCTGCGAAGGCGCCGCGCTGCTCTCGCTCGCAGCTCGTCTCACTGGGTACACGGCCCGCTGGCTCGTGTACTTCGTCGGCGATGCGCACCTCTACGAGAACCAGCTCGACATGGTCGAGGAGATGTTGAAGCGCGAGCCGTATCCCTCGCCGCGCCTCGTGATCGATCCTCGGGTACCCGAGTACCGAACCACAGGGGTCTACGCTCCCGAGTGGCTCGATCAGGTGCAGCCGAGCGACTTTCGGCTCGAGGGCTACCGGCACCATGCGCCGCTCACAGCGGCGATGGCGGTATAGGGGTCCTGCGATGAAGCTCAGCGACGCAATGCTCATCCTCGAGCGCATCCGCGCGCAAGGAGGTGACCCGGAACTCCTGGTGACGATCCAGAGCGAGGGAGGCCTCGGCGGCACCCCATCGGTCGCGGTCACAGGGATCCACGCTGGGTTCGACTGGGACAGCGGCAAGGTGCTGATCAGCACCGAGCGCGCGCTCACCGGACTCTCTGCCGAGGACGTCGAGGCCATCCGCGCCAGCGTGCGCCAGGGCAGCTCCTGGCATGCCTATCAGGCGCACAAGCGGCTGCGGGAGAGAATCGCGGAACTCGAGCGACAGCTCTCTGAGGCGGCCGCAGCGAAGTAATACCACCCCGGCCTCGCGCCGGGGTTTTTTATCCCGTCACGCCCGATCTCTCTGGGCTTTCTTCCGCACCGCTCCCTATAGACCTGCAGGTCATTAATAAGGGTCATAGGAGAGTGCATTGCAGATATCTCAGTCTGTACGGAAGGGGTCATCCGCGGCGGATATGTGGCTGCCCGGATTCGGCCCCGATGAAGATCCGCTGCAGAGCCTCGGTTTGGGAGATCGAGCGGATACCGTGCCGGTCATGGCTTCGGCGGCGCTCGAGCGGGACACCCCGCGCAGCGTCTGGGAGCGGCTCGATCGGGCGGTCTTCTCCGGGCTCGCCGGCGAGGTGACGAAGTACCAAGCAAATCTGAAGGCCATCGCTCTCGTGCGCGAGCTCGAGGCGGCCGGCCGCATACCGACGGCGGACGAGCGTCGCACGCTCAACCGCTATACCGGCTGGGGAGGACTCCCCGGCGCGTTCAACGAAGAGCAATCTGATCCGGCCTGGGCGGCCCGTGCGCGAGAGCTGCGCGAGCTGCTCGGCGATGCGGAGTACGTCTCGGCGAAGGACAGCACCCCGAACGCGCACTACACGTCCCTCGAGGTCATCGAGGCGATGTGGTCCATGGTGCATCGCTTGGGGTTTCGAGGCGGAAGGATCCTCGAGCCGGCGGCGGGCGTTGGGTATTTCCTCGGTGGCATGCCGACGGAGATTGCCCAGCACTCGCAGATCACCGCGGTCGAGCTCGATCGGCTCTCGGCACGGATGCTGAAGGCGCTCTACGGCGCTCACGGGGTGACCGTCACCCAGGGGGCGTTCGAGCAGGTGCGCTTGCCCGAGGGGTTCTTCGATCTTGCGATCGGCAACGTCCCTTTCGGTAACTACAAGGTCGCCGAGATGAGAAACGTCGCGTATCAGGACTTCCTGATCCACGACTATTTCTTCGCCAAGGCGATAGAGCTGGTCAGGCCAGGCGGGCTCGTCGTGTTCATCACGTCCTCCGGGACGCTCGATAAGCAAGACGAGCGGGTACGGGAGTACCTCGCCTCCAAAGCGACTCTCGTGGCGGCCACGCGGTTGCCTGAGAGCACGTTCCAGGCGATCGCCAACACGCGCGTCACCACCGACATCGTGATTCTGCAACGGCCGCTTGCGGCCCGAGAGCCTTCATCCCCCTGGATGGAGCTCGCGCAGATCCCGAAGGACTCCCCGCTCTACGGGGAAGAGTCGCACTTCTACTACCCCCAGGAATGGAGGATGCGCGCGAACGAGTACTTCGTTCAGCATCATCCGGACCGGGTGATCGGCAAGCTTCAGCTCGTCGATAACGGGTACGACAAGTCGGTCGGGTGCGTGTTCGAGGGTGACCTCGAGGCGGCGCTCGCCGGCCAGGTCGGCACACTTCCCGCGGGACGTTATGCCGCGCGCGAGGCAGTGAAGACCGAGTCGGCGCGCGTGAGGTGCGATCTTGCTCCCGGGGATAACCGTCTCGGCTTTCGCGTCGTGGACGGGCAGCTCTTCGAGTGCGATGGCGAGAAGCTCGTCGCGGTCGATGCCCCGGCGGCGAAGCTCGCGCGCATCGAGGGCCTGGTGGGAATTCGCGATGCGGCCCGTGCGCTCGTGGAGGCCCAACCGGTCACCGAGTGCGATGCGGACCTCGTGCCGCTGCGTGAGCGGTTGAACAGTCTCTACGATGCGTTCGTCGAGAAGTTCGGCTGCATCAGCGGCAAGGCCAATCGTGCGGTGTTCCGTGAGGATGCGGACTGGCCGCTGCTGCTGTCGCTCGAGGCCGTCGATGAGGAGAAGGGCACCGTCGAGAAGGCGGATCTCTTCACCCGGCGCACGGTGGGCGCGGCCATGCGGCTCGAGAGCGCTGACAGCGCGAACGAAGCGCTACTCGCATCGCTTGCCGAATTCGGCAGGATCGATGAGATGCGGCTCGGGGAGCTGCTCGGCAAACCCGGAGGTGATGTTCTTCGCGAACTCGAGGAGTGCAGGGCAGTGTTCCGCGACCCGGCAACGGGGCTATGGGAGACCGCCGATGCGTACCTCTCGGGAGACGTGAGGGAGAAGCTGGCCGTAGCGAGAGCGGCGGGGAGCGAATATCTGGGTAACGTCGCGGCGCTCGAGACCGTGATTCCCCCGGACCTGGCCCCCCACGAGATCGGTGCGCGGATCGGCTCGACCTGGATCCCGACGAGCGACTACGAAGCGTTTCTCGATGAAACCTTCGCAGGCGGCACAGGGAACGGGGTCACCTTCAGCGCCGTGGCCGGTGCCTGGGATGTGAATCCCAGCTGGAGCGCGGAGCGCTCTGTGGCGGCGACTCAGACCTACGGGACAAGCCGGGTGAATGCGCTCACGCTCTTTGCGCAGGCGCTGAACCAGCAAGTTCCGACGGTCTACGACACCGACCCGCACGACCGCGACAAGCGGATCGTGAATCAGGCCGAGACGCTGACCGCGCGGGAGAAGCAGCAGGAGCTCAAGGCGAAGTTCGTCGAGTGGCTGTGGTCGGATGAGGCGCGTGCGCTTCGCCTGACTCGCATCTACAACGACGGGTTCAACAATCGGGTCGAACGCAAGTACGACGGGTCACACCTCGTGCTGCCGGGCTTCTCGAATTGCGTGACCTTGGGCGCACACCAGCGTAACGCCATCTGGCGCACGGTGGTGTCAGGGAGGAACACGCTGCTGGCACACGCGGTGGGGGCGGGAAAGACTTACGAGATGGTCTGCGCGGGCATGGAGCTGCGCCGACTGGGCAAGGCGAGGAAGCCCTGCCATGTCGTTCCGAACCACATCCTCGAGCAGTACACCGCGGAGTTCCTGCGCGCCTACCCGGGCGCAAAGGTGCTGATGGCCACGAAGGAGGATCTCGCAGGAGATCGGCGCCGGACACTGCTCTCGCGGATCGCCACGGGGGACTGGGATGCGGTGATCATCACCCACTCGTCCTTCGAGCGCATTCCGCTGAGTCAGGCGTACATGGAGCGGTTCATCGGGGAGGAACTCGAGCGGATCGAGGATGCTCTGAGGCAGATGCGCTCGGCCAGCCGTGGCAACCGCATCGTCAAGGAGCTCGCCCGCGCGAAGAAGCAATGGCAGGCCAAGCTGCTGAAGCTTTCTCGCAAGGACAAGAAGGACGACATCCTCACCTTCGAGGATCTCGGGGTCGACTGGCTCTTCATCGATGAGGCACATTTCTTCAAGAACCTGTACAGGCTCTCGAAGATGACGCGTATCGCGGGGTTGCCGAACAGCAATTCCGAGCGCGCGTTCGATGTGTTCGTGAAGACGCGTCTGATCATGGAGCGGCGGGGTGACGGCAGCGGCATCGTGTTCGCAACGGCTACTCCGATCGCGAATTCCATGGCGGAGCTGTGGGTGATGCAGCGCTATCTGCAGCCCCGCACACTCGAGCGGTACATGGTCGATGCGTTCGATACCTGGGCAGGGTCCTTCGGTGAGTCGGTGACGGCTCTCGAGGTGGCCCCGGATGGCAGCGGGTACCGGATGCATACGCGCTTCAGTCGGTTCGTGAACCTGCCTGAGCTGATGACGATGTTCCGCGAGGTGGCCGATATTCAGACCAAGGAGGATCTGAACCTGCCGACCCCGAAGGTGCGCCGCGAGACGGTGACGGCGAAGGCCTCCACGCAACTGAAGAGCTTCGTCGAGACGCTCGTGAAGCGGGCGGAGCTGATCCGAGGCGGCAGGGTCGCCCCCCAGGTCGACAACATGCTCGCGGTGACGAACGACGGCCGCAAGGCCGCGCTCGACATGCGACTCGTTGGCCCGATGGCCGAGGATGGTCTTCACGGCAAGGTGACGCTCTGCGCCGACACGGTGCACCGGATCTGGGAGTCGACGGCCGAGAGCAGGGGAGCGCAGATCCTCTTCTGCGACCTCTCCACCCCGGCGAACGACGGACGCTTCAACGTTTACAGCGACCTGAAGCAGAAACTCGTTGCCCGCGGGGTACCGGCCGCCGAGATCGCCTTCATCCACGACTACGAGAGCGATGCCGCCAAGGCGAAACTCTTCAAGGCCGTGCGTGAGGGGCGAATCCGGGTGTTGCTCGGGAGCACCGGGAAGATGGGCGTCGGGACGAACGTGCAGACACGGCTCGTCGCGCTGCATCACCTGGACGCCCCCTGGCGGCCGGCTGACATCGAGCAGCGCGAAGGGCGCATCGAGCGGCAGGGGAACCTCAATGCTGAGGTTACCCTGTACCGGTATGTTACCGAAGGAAGCTTCGATACGTACCTGTGGCAGACGCTCGAGACCAAGGCGAAGTTCATCGCCCAGGTCATGCACGGGGATACCGGGCTGCGCAGTGCCGAGGAGGTCGAGCTCGCGGCGCTCTCCTACGCCGAGGTGAAAGCCCTGGCGTCTGGGAATCCGATGGTGCTCGAGAAGGCCGGCGTCGATGCTGAGCTCGCGAAACTCGCGGTGCTGAAGTCCAAGTGGGATCAGCAGCAGTGGGCCAACCGGCAGGAGATCGCATCGCTGCCCGGGAAGATCACCTGGAAGGAAGAGCAGATCGAGGCGTACGGCGCCGATATCGCCTCCCGGGTGGATATCTCCGGGGAGCGGTTCTCGATCGAGATCGAGGGCTCCGTGTACACCGATCGGGACCTCGCCGGCAAGGCGCTCTCGAAGGCCATCCGCGGGATGCGCTTGCGAGAGATTCGCCCGCTCGGGCGCTTCGGGGGCTTTGCGCTCTCGGTGCGCTCGGGCGAGCGGCGGGCAGACGGCAAGGAACTGGTCCTCACGGGCCGGATCGAGCACCGTGCCTTTGCGGGCGCAGCGGGCGATCGGCTGCTCGAGGAGCTCGAGCGCACCCTCTATGGGCTCGAGCAGGCGCGCGAGCGGATGCGCACGCGTCTCGCCGAGGACAAGCAGCGTCTCATTGACCTTCGGGTCGAGATCGGCAAGTCCTTCGCCCAGACCGAGCGACTCGAGTGGCTGCGGACCCGTCAGAGCGAGATCGAGCAGGCGCTCGATATCAGCAACGGGGATGCGGGCGCCACGGATGGCACGGAGCTGTCCGAGGCCGCGTGAGTGACGTGATCGATTGGACCCCGGGGCCTTATCCCCGGGGTTTTTTATTGCGGCGCTCCGTTCCCTATAGACGGCTAGGCCATTAGCATCGGAGGAGTTTCTTGGAAACGTCAAACAGAGTGCCGTTGGAGGACGCCTTGCGCCGGGTGGACGAATATCGCCGTATCCCCCAGGCGGCCCGCAACGGATATCAAGCCGACGCCATCGCTCTCGCAGACGCCTATGCGACGCTGCAGGAGCAGAACACGAGTTTGCTGCGCAGGATCGAGTCCCATCAGGCTCGCATCGATGCGTTGATGCTCGAGTTCTGCCCGGACGAGATGACAGCCGAGCAGAAAGCCGAGTGGGCGAGTCACCAGAGGGTGGTGTTCGGCTGCCACTGCGAAATCGCGGCTATGGGGGATGACTTCGAGCCGGATGGCTGCGTGATGGACGATCATCAGGATCAGGATTGTACTCATGCGGAACTGCTGCGAGCACAGGGCAAGACGAAGACGGACTGCCAGTACTGGCAGCCTATCCACATGGCCCCGAGGATCGCCTCGGCGCTCCGGGCCGCTCGGGCAAGTGGGGCCACCTGAGGCCCGGCTGGAGGCTCGATAGAGACGATAGATTGGACCCCGGGGCTTTCCCCCGGGGTTTTTATTGCGGCGCTCCGTTCGCTATAGACCCGCAGGTCATTAACCCTGGAGAAGCGAAATGCTCAACCGTCTGCGCCAGCGGATCAAAACCGCTGTGCGCCTGGTGCGCAACGCGCGTGCGATGTACGAGGCGCTGCGCGAGATCAAAGAGCTCGCCGCCCTCGGGGAGCGCTTCGCAATCTCGTCGGTCACGCTCGATGAGGTCTGGGCTGCCCTCAGGGGAGGCCTGCCCAGCGATTTTATTTTGCGCTGAGGAGGGCGGACGATGTTCGTCCCTGGAGATGTGGTCCTCGCGCCATGGCGCGGGGATGAGGGGAAAATCGTCCCCGGCAACCACTACCTGGTTGTTCTCGGGGAGGTTCCTGGAGTTGGAGTCGTGGCCATGTACACCACCTCGCTCAAACAACGATCCGGCGGTATCTACGAATTCACGCGTCAGGAGATGGAACAGGCCGACTTTCGCAGACCCTGTCGGTTCGACCCGAGCAGGGTGGCCATATACGGCCCTGAACATCGAGAGCTGATCACGCCAACTGTCGGTCGGTTGAGCCGTAAAGCGGTGAAGCGAATTCTCGAAGCTGTGCGCAAGGCACGCCCGCCAAAAAGATACTTTTGATCAAGCGCTGCGGGTTTTCCGCAGCGCTTTCTTCATCTTGGGAATTGCGAGGACGAAGGTTCGGTAGATTGCCGGGTGCATCTTCACTCGGCCCGTCTCAAATTCTTGCCATTCTTTAAGTGTTGACAAGCTTGCTTTGGCCGCCTGTGCTTGTGTGAGGCCGGACATCCTGCGCAGATCCTTCAATGCTTCGGGTGTGGTCTGGTAGTACAACCTATCTGAACCGCGACGGCTCGGCTGACGCGCGACGAGCAGGGTGAGCGGAAAATCGGCCAGGCTGTTTTTCTTACGCATACACATTCTCTTTAAGCCCCTTTTCTTGCAGGGACGTTTACCGTGTGTTTTTTTTACGCGCAAGGCAACTCTATGGTTTTTATTTTACGGCATTTATCCCATCCTGTCAATGCGACTGGCGCCCATGTGGAAGACCCGACCGTTCTGGAGCCCTGGATGGCACGGAGCGGTCTGAGGCTCCTTGAGCGGCGTTGATCGATTGGACCCCTGGGCTTTCCCCCGGGGTTTTTATTGCGGCGCTCCGTTCGCTATAGACAGCCAGGACACTAGGACGAGGACGACGCAAGATGATCAACCAGATGTACCAGCGGATAAAAGCCGCACTGCGCCTGATACGCAATGCTCGTGTGATGTACGAAGCGCTGCGCGAGATCAAGGCCTACGATCGCGATCAGGTGACGATTCCGGAGCGGGTGGCCGAGGGGAGTGATTACAACGAGATCGCTTTCACCGAGGAGGAGCGAGCGGCTGCTGGTTTTATCAAGCCCAGCCGTTTTGACCCAAACTCGGTTTGGCTGTACACCAAGGATGCGCATCACCTGATCAGTCAACCTGATAGTACGCGGCGACTAACCAAGAGAATGATGATCCGAATTCTTTTCGCCGTCGCTAAACGACGGCCGACAGTTCGGCGATACAGGCTGTGTGAGTGAGGCGCCCGGCATTTGCTGGGCGCCTTTTTATCTTGACGATTACACGCATTGCGTGTATATTGAAACTATGGCATTTAGGACCAGAGACGTCTAGGAGAGAGCCATGCCGAAGATCGCGCAGCATTTGCCGGTGGTGGATAGTCGCCCCGGTGTGCCGCTGAAAGTGAACAAGACTCACACGGTGGAGGTAACGGTCGATGCGCGAGGAGAGGTGCGCTTCAAGCTCAACGCCCGCCCGCTAAAGCGCAGCCCTTCCCCCGAGGCGATTCGCAACGCCCGCAAAGCCGCCGGGTTGACGCAGAAATCCGCCGCCGAGAAATGCCTCTCGGCACTTCGTTCCTGGCAGGATTGGGAGTACGGCAAACGCCGAATGCACCCTGCGATCTGGCTGGTATTCCAGAGCGCTGCGGCGCCGGAGCAAACTGCCCCCGGCACGAAGCGCGCGAAGCCCCCTGTGCGTCCGGCCCGCACGTCCCGGGCGCACCAAAGCGCCCGGGCGTAGCCCCCGAGGTTTTTTTATCGCGGCGCTCCGTTCGCTATAGACCGGCAGGTCATTAGCTAATCGAGGAGACTTTCAATGTTTGACCGGATGTACCGGCGGATAGGCTCTGCACTGCGCCTGATGCGCATTGCGTGCTGGGTGTGTATCAGCGAATCTCGGTCGATGTACGGAGTCGCGCACGAGGACGGAGGGCGCATCTCCCTGAGGGATCACTTCGGAATCGCGATGGCGGCACTCAATGAAGCCATGGATGTTCTCAACGGAGACCCGCCTGGCACTGCCAGTTGGCGCTACATTCTGCGACGATACCCCTCGAGCGGCTTGTCTGCCGCCGAATCGAGCGTCCGAGAGGGCTGAAGCGGTCGCGGGAGGCGATCCACCAGGCGGCCGATGTCGTGTGCCAGCAGCTCGGGCAGGCGATCGCGGAGTGCGCGCGGGCGCCCGACTGATGATTAACCCTCCTGCGTCACGCAGGAGGGTTTTTATTTCAGGCGAGCTCGCTAGAGACCTCGTAGGTCACTATGAGGAGGGCGTGCTATGCCGCCTATGTTCCAACCCGGCGATATCGTTTTTGCACCGTGGCGCGCCGAGGATGGTAGCGAGAAATATCGGTATATGGTGGTACTCGCGTGGAGTGCGGCCATTGGCATGTATGCCATGTGGGTCAGCAGCGTCAAGGAGGGCAAACAGGGAGGCCTGTATTCGTTCACCGAGAATGAACGCGAACAGGCAGGATTTCCCGCTCCTTCTCGATTCGATCCCCGTCGAGTGATGCATTTCCGACCTGAGCACATCAGGAACGGCATTGTTCACCCGAAGCCTGGTCGGCTCAGCGGCAAGGCGATGAATCGGATCGAGACCGCGGTGTGCCGCGCAAGGCCAATACCCCAAGAGTACTGAACTGAAGCGCCGCGGATCCCGCGGCGCTTTCTTTTTCGCGGGTGTGCCTGGGCCTACCCGCGCCGGTTCGCCCGACGGGCTGTCTTCTTGAGGGTGCCCACTGGCCAGCCGTGATGCTCGAGGAGCGCACGGAGGAAGCCCCGAAAAATCGCCGGATGCATCCGCTCGCGGCCCGACTCCCACTCGCGCCACTCCTTGAGCGTCGAGAGGCAGAGAGCTGCAGCCGCGCTCGGGGTGAGACCGGATTGTCGCCGAAGTTCTTTCAGCACCTGGGGCATCTCTTCGCGCGAGGGCGGCTTGAACTTCTTTGCGCCGGCGCGATAGTTCTCGGCGATCTGCTGGTGCATCAGGAAGGGAAGCATTCCGACGCTGTTTGGTTTTCGCATGTGCAAGTCTCCATTCGCCTCCCTAATCTCGGGAGGTCGTACACATGATGCGAAATTGCCGTGTTTGTATTATTCCTATATTTTATCCCAGGCTGCCCCGGTAGTCAATGCTCGCGGGGCGTTTTTATCCTGTCAAAATGCACGCATCGCGCGGGGCCTCACGCAGAAAGAAGCCGGCGCGGCGTGCATGTCTGCTCTTCGCTCCTGGCATGACTGGGAGCATGGCAAGCGGCGCATGCACCCAGCCATCTGGTAGGTATTTCTCCATGCCACGGCGTCGCAGGCGGGCGTGCTACCGAAGCAGTGATTTCGCAGTCGGCGTGGAGGGTGCGGCGGTACGTCTCTGCCGGCCGGCGCGCTCCGTCGATCGTAGCCCCGGCCTCAGGCTGGCTCGGTACTGGATCGCGCTGTACACCCCGATAGCGAAGATCATCGCGATGCCCCCGACGATCATCGCGGCACCGTTTTGCCGATAGCCGCTCATGTGGTCGGCGATGACCACCGTGACCGCCGTTCCGATGCTCATGAACATCAGCGCGTTGACCGGGGTAATCACCCGCGCGCTGCGGTTCCAGAGGATCAGCGGCACGACTCCGGTGAGAAGCCCGAGGTAGAGGTATGCAGGGTACCCGGCCAGGACCGCCTCGATGTGCGGGGCCGGGAGCACGTGCGCGCCGATCGCAATCGCATCGATCGCGGCGAAGGCCGCAGTGCCGAGGAGAAAGGTGATCGCTGAAAACTTCAGCGCCGACCAGGCTCTGAATTTCCGAAATAAAACGGTGTACCACATCCAGCAGGCGGTACCGGCAAGGACGAGCGCGCCGGCCGGCAGACTCTGCAGCGAGAACAGACCGGAGATGCCCCCGCCTGAGATCATGATCGCAAGCCCCGCATAGGCGGCGACGACGAGCGCGAGCTCGAGGACACCGGGAATACTCGCGGTCTGAATGAGTCCGGCGAGCTCCCAGAGCACCATCAACGCCATCGCGTACACGGCGGTGAGCTTGGCGGCATTCGACCCTGTGCCCGCCAGGTGCTCCCCGACGAAGGTGAGGATGCCAAAACCGACGACGCCGATGACGCCCGCTCCGGCGGCGAGCCAGAACTCTCGCCGGGTGATCCTGAAGGCCCGCGCGCCCTCGAGCGCGAGCAGCCCGGCGGATGCGACGATCGCAATGATGGCGTTGCGGATGACGCCTATGGTGACAGGATCGACAGTTCTCATCGCTCTTCCGTAGACAGGATATACCGTGCCCCACAGCGCGACTGCTGTGAGGCAACTCACGATGGCGATGAGGTATCGCCAGGGTCGCCTCTTGCTGCGCTCTGGAATGCTCTGAGGCCCATTCACAGGTCCGAGCTGCGTCGGGCGTGCCGCACGAGACGGGACATAGGCGCTGCCGTCGGCCATCGCGCTCGCAGCCTCAGAGATGCTCGCCGAATGCCGCATCGATCAGCGCTCCGTGCATCTGTGGGCTTTCGATCGCGAAGAGCACGACGCGGGCGATCTCCTCCGGCGTGGCGAGCCGGCCCTCGCTCATCAGGGGCCCGAACATCCGGTGTCGCTCCTCTCCATAGAGCCCGCTCAGCATGGGCGTCTCGGTCGGGCCCGGGCAGATGCTGAGGGAGTGGATGCCGGTGCCGTAGAGATCCTTGGCGGTGGCGCGCGCAAGCCCGAGGAGCGCGTGCTTGGCGGTGACGTAGCCGAGGCTGCCCGCGACGCCCCGATGCGAGAGCGTCGAACCGACGAAGAGGATCGAGGAGCCGCGCTGCATGCGCGGGATCACAATCTCGTTCAAGCGCGCCGGGATCAGCGTCGAGAGCTCGATGAGCGCGGACATCTCGGCGATGCGTGGCGCGTGCGCGGTGTCGTTGAACGAGAAGGCCGCGTTGTGCACGAGTGCAATGCGCCGCGCGAGGCGGGTGTGCCGCATCAGGGTGGTCTGGGTGAAGGCGAGGGCGTTCTGTCTCCAGTCGCACACCAGATCAACCTGCACCGACTCGATCCGAGCGCGTTCCTCTGCCGAGAGCGGCACGCGCATCCCGGACCTCGAGAGGTTGAGCACGGCCCACCCCTCCTGCGCGGCCTGGCGCGCCACCGCCGCGCCGATCCCGGAACCGCCGCCGGTGACGATCAGCAGACCGACGCTGCCGTTTCCCCCCGTCGAGTCAGCGCTCGGCATCGGTCCGCTCCCATCTCGAAGTCGCGCCCTGGCCTGGCCCTGAACTGATGCGCACCGACACGGACCGGATAAGCGGGCGGAGCTCGCCCGGGAGTGATTCGAGCAGCTCGCTCAGGAAGAGCATCGAGAGCTCCTCGATCGTCACGTTGGCGATGGGCAGCCGGTACACGTCGTGCGCCGGCAGGACCATCTCCTCGCCGGCGAAGCGGATGCGCACCTGCCTGCCGTCCTCGGCGATCTCGAGGTGCGGGCTCCTGCCCGCGAGCAGCACCTTCTCATCGAGCCGATCGCAGATCGCCTGCACGTATTTCTTCAGTACAGCGTAATCACAGGCAAGCCCGCGGTCCGGAATCGCCGTGGTGAATATCGCGCCGACCGTGAAGTTGTGCCCGTGCAGGTTCTCTCGCTCGGTGGCCGAGAAAATCGTGAAGTGCCCGGCGGAGAACTTCATCCGCTCTTTCGACAAATCGACTTCGACCAGGCGCATCAGGCGACCCACCACTTGTTGTCCGGGTCGTTCTGATTGAGAAGTTCCCGAGCGAGGCGCTCGTGGTCCAGGGTCTCGTCGGGGCTTTCGGAAAACGGGGGGCGTACCTTCTTCAGCAGCGCGATGGGGACACGTTCTCCGAGCAGCTGCACCATCTGCGGCCTGTCGCTGAAGATCTGCAGCACCCCGTGGTAGCCGTTGCCATCGTGCGCGAAGGTGAGCTGCGCGGCGCCGGCCTCGAGTCCGTTCAGAAACGCTTCGGTACCGGCCCTGTAGAAGTAGTAGAGCGTCGAGTCCTTCAGCATCGCGACGTCCGACGCCCAGGCTGCGACCTGCGTCCCATCGATGCGATGTGAGGTGCCGCGTACCCGGTAGCCGTCCGGGCCGTACTCGATCTTCAAGATCGAGATCGCCGTGGCGTTATTGCTCGGGGCCATCTTGCGCGGCGTATCACACCAGTACCCCTCGATGCTCTGATCGCGGGCCGGCGGGCGGGTTTCTGTGGCGCCAGGCGCTGGCCTGCCGGGGCCAGGCGCTCTGCCCCGACGGATAAAAACGACGGACACGAGGAGCGCTGAGGCGGCGATGACGATACCGAGGATGAGCGAGGACATGGCTGGGTCTCTGTGTGGAGGACTCCTTGCCTATAGGTAAACGGTCGCCGGTTTTTTGTTTTTATCCTGGCCGAGGTGGCCGCCCGGCACAGGGGTAGGGTATTTCCGACGAATCGTCGGATTTATCCCCTCGCCAGACGCGAGGAGCGGGGTTATCCTGAAGATGTGGTCGGCATGCTCGGGATGCGGCTGCCGGGCCATATGTTGAGGTAAATTGTGTGATATCAGCGGGTTAAAGGAAGGGTTTTCCCCACATGCGTGGGGACGGAAGGATGACCGGCGCAAGAGCCAGGCCGCCGTAGGACGTTTTCCCCACATGCGTGGGGACGGAAGGTGACGAAGGCCGTAGGTTACGTGACGCCCGAAGTTTTCCCCACATGCGTGGGGACGGAAGGAGGACGGATCGATGCATCTCTTTGAGACGTAGTTTTCCCCACATGCGTGGGGACGGAAGTTTGTAGATGATGTATGCCTGTACGCCGTACACGTTTTCCCCACATACGTGGGGACGGAAGAGGCGCTACAAGCTCGCTGTCAGTGACGCCGCGGTTTTCCCCACATGCGTGGGGACGGAAGGTCATTGCGCTCAGTCGCGTCCTCGGCGGTGAAGTTTTCCCCACATGCGTGGGGACGGAAGTGATCAACGAGAATCTTCGCGCGACCCGCGCCACGTTTTCCCCACATGCGTGGGGACGGAAGGAGCATCAGCAGGCTGAGCGGCCCGGCTTCGGCGTTTTCCCCACATGCGTGGGGACGGAAGGATTTGGCGCTGGCGTCGAGCTGGCCTGATGCCGTTTTCCCCACATGCGTGGGGACGGAAGGTAAGACAATAATTGAGCGTAGGGTCTGACACACAGAAGGAGGAGAGTTGGACTGCTCAGTGACACATTACCCGGCCGGCCCGCGGGTGCTGGTGTGCGGTGGGTCAGATTACGCCGATCGTACGCAGGTGCTGTTTGAACTAGACAAGCTCAAGCCCTCGGCGGTCATCCACGAGACGGCGCCAGCAGGCCATATCGGGGCCGCGGCGCTCGCGGAGGCGTGGTGCGGTGTCGAGGGGATTCCTAGCGACTCCAGCTACACGGTCGACGGGATCGACATCGTGCTCGCTTTCCCTGGCGCGGATAAAAAAGCCACCGCTGAGCTCGCCGAGCAGCTTGCCGCTCCGATCAAGCACGTAGCCCCTTACACCCGCGTCGTGCACTGCAGGCGCCATCCCTACAATGTCTATGGCGGTCGGCCTGGCCCGTTCGGTAACCCCTTCAGCCACGAGCTGGGTACGTGCGCGCGATACCGGGTCGCGTCCCGCGACGAGGCGATCGAGAAGCACGCGGAATGGTTTCTCTCGAATCCCGATCTCATCGAGCGG
Organism: Pseudomonadota bacterium; assembly: GCA_021797465.1. Taxonomy (GTDB): domain Bacteria; phylum Pseudomonadota; class Gammaproteobacteria; order Steroidobacterales; family Steroidobacteraceae; genus 13-2-20CM-66-19. The sequence goes on from JAJZZR010000488.1 coordinate 27,873, forward strand.
ATCAAGCGCGAGATGACCGGCAAAGTGATCGGCTGCTGGTGCGCGCCCAAGCGTTGTCACTGCGACATCTACGCACGTGTGTGCAACGAGGCGGCGGGGTTGATCGACACGACGGGCACGCACCCGGCGCTTACGGTCCAGGAGTCGCTGTTTGAGCTCTAATGAGATCGAGATCGAAGAGACGCCCTGGGCTACGGGCGCTCCTCGGCACTCGCTTACCGTGAGCGTGCTTGCCGCGGCCGCCGAGCACACGGACTGCTCCTTCTCGAATCTCGCCCTTGCGGGACGGGTGAACCTCGAGCAGCTCTTCGGCGGCACGCGCTACGAGCCCGACACCGGCGCCGATCCCCTGGCGATCAAGCGCGGCCGGCTGTTCGAGGAGATCCTGAAGAGGGACGATTACGCCGAACTGCTGAATCTGCTGTACGAGCAGGATGCGGTTATGAGCGCGTTCGGCGCTGATGTGCGCATCGCGCGCCTACGGGATATCCCGGCGCCCGCCGGTCGCTCTGGGCTCGAAGTGCGCGCGGAGGCGACACGTCTGGAGCTTGGCAAGATCGCACGCAAGGCCTGGGATGCTCCGACTCTGATCGATGGGGCGGTAATTCGCGCGCGCATCGGTGGGGGCATCGCTTACTTCGAGGCCGACGGGCTCGCCGCGGCTTCGAACGGCGCATTGCACATCATCGAGGCGAAGTCCTTTCCGCTGATCGACGGGCGATGCGATCCAGTGAAGCTCGGCGCCGCGTGCGCCCAGGCCGGACTCTATGCGGCGCTCGTGCGCGCGCAGCTGGTCGAGGACCACCTGCCCCCCGAGACGGTCTCGGATACTGGGTTTATCGTCCTGCCGAAGAACACGCGCCTCGGACGGGCCGTCCTATTACGACAGAACCTCGGCTTTCACACCCGCCGTGCCGAGCGGCTGCTCTCGCTTGCGCATCTCGATGAGGCCGTGGTGAAGCGGATCGAGGGGCGCTCGTTCCCAGTCGCTGGCGTTGGCGCTACCGAGCGGATCGATACGCTTTCGCACCTGATGGACCAGGCCGGCACGCACTATTGCCCTGAGTGTCTTGAGCACTGCGCCGCTGCAAAGCTGTGTCGTGAGCGTGCGTACAATGCTGGTCGCCTGGCGATTCTCGGCGATCGTGCGGCCCGAGAAGTGAGTGGCATCGAGACATTCGAGCGGGTGCTCGAGCTTACCGCCGGTGCCGATCCCCTCGATCACGAGCGGGAGAGTGCCCGCGAGCTGGTGCGGGCCCGTCGGCTCTATCGCAGAGTGCTCAAAGGAGCCGGGTCGTGAGCCTGCAGGCGTTGCTTTCGGCCGCGGCGTATAAAAAGGGGCAGGCTGTGCGCAGCGCCTGCGTTCGACACCGTGCGATCGGGAGCGATCCGCTCTTCCTCGTGTCCTGGCAGAACGGATTTGACCCATTTGCCCCCGCCGCGATCGCGTTCGGACAGGCTCATGCGCCGCCGGAACTGTTTCTCATCAGCGGCTCGCGCGAGCTGGACATCGAGACTCGTGAGTTCGCCGCCGCGGCGCAGCGCTTCTGCGATTTATTCGAGTCCTACGGGGCCGCGAGCAGCGCGACCAACTACCAGGGGCGCAAGCTCGAGGTGCCGGTATGGTTGCCCCAGGTGGTTATCGCGAACAGCGCGACGCTGCGGCTACTCTGGCGTATCGGGCGGCGCCTAGCGGGCATGCAGCACCCGAGTGTCGATCTTGCCGCTCTGCTGCGCCGCTTTGCCGCGCACCTTCTTTGGCTCGCCCGCCATGCCGACCTGCCGGGGCAGCAGATCGTGCTCTCGTGCACCGAATTCCTGAATGCGCACTATGTGAGCGCGATGAGTCCGCTCGAGCGCGAATCTCTCTTCGCACTCGATGCGTGGATCGCTCCGCCTGCGCGTATGCGGGGATTCGATGCGGCCGTTGCGGCCGAGCGATTCTCTGCCGGCCCCCAGCCGAAGCCGGAAGACGCGCAGACGGCGGCGCGGCTCTTCGCGGCGCTCGAGGGGGCGCGCAAGGCCGGTCCTGTTGAATCCGGTGGGGAGGCCGGTGCGATCAAGGAGTTGCGCGATTTTTATCTCGGGCTCACCGAGCCAGTCTGGATGCTGCTGCTCAAGACCGTGCGGCGCGAACGGGAGATCCCGCCCGCCGAGCATCTCACCCGCCGTATCGAGCGGGACCGGATCGCCTACGGACTGCACCTCGAAGGAATCGAGCGGGCGGTGGCCGATCCACGCGGGATCCGCTTTCTCGAGAACGCGCGCGCCGCGGCGCTCAGATGCGATGAGCTCGAGCGGTCTGCAGCACTCCTGGAAGTCGAAGAGGCGATCGACGACCCACTGAAGATGCTCCCGCGAGTGCTCAGCGGGGAGGCAATCGAAGGCGAGGTGCTCGCCTGCGCGGTGAGCAAGACGGAGGGGGCCACAGTGGTGCTGCGCACCGAAGAACAATGCGGGATGCCCCCAGGGCTCGAGCTCTGGTGGAGCGGCGCGCCAGTCGGGCGAGGGTGGTCAATTGAGCATATCGAGGCAAGCGGGACCGGCTCGAAGGTGACTCTCGTGCAGCCCTCCCGCAAAGATCCGGCGGGTTGCCCTGGCCTCGGCGCGCGAGCGGTATTCTCGCCGCTTCATCTCGATGATCACCTGTACCTCAAGCTTTCCTTGCCCGCCCACACGCCCTGGACCCACCGTCCGGCGGCTTGAAAAAAAAATATTTTCTCAGATTTTTCCCGCGCATTTTTCCTATAGAGGGGTAGGGCGTGATTCCACCACCCCCGGTGGCGCCTTGGGGCGGCAGCGCGGACCCTCCGCGCGCCGCGCCTGTACTGCCCGGTTTGGGCTTCCGGCCGATGTAAGTCGGCCGGTTTTTTTTGGATAAACACCAAATTACTTCGAGTCATTCACAGTTTTGCTCGTTTTACTTCGATACAACGGGGAATCCACCTTCCGCGCTCTTTGTCAATGGAGACGTGTTGACGTTTTATCCTGTCCAGGATAAAATATAAATATGGACGTTGATATCCTAGCAACGAAAGACCGGCGCAGACCGGCAGAGGGTGAGAAGTTGAACGGACGATCAGGTAGGAGACGGAGACTGACGGAGGAAGAGGGTCAGCGATTGCGGGAGGAGTATCTCTACGGGCAGGCGCTCGCCGCGGAAGCGCAGCAATTCTCTCCGAAGGTCCTTGCGGCCAAGTACGATATCGCCCCGACCACCGTCTACGACTACATCGAGCTGCGGCACAAGGGCGAACCCGGATACGAGCTCATCAGGGAAGGCCTCCGCGAGACCGTCGCTCGTGCGCGCGCTGGCGCAGCCGTCCAGACGCGATGCGATCTGGAGAGCGGCAGCGACGTTTCGTTGCTCGCAAATGCGTCTTGATGGCTGCTGCGGGAAAGGCGCCAGGGCACGGGAGCGGGACTGTGACGGCCGACTCGCAGAAGAACGTCTCGCGCCGGGTGCAGACGATCATGAAAGTGGTCGACCGGGAAGGCGCGCCGCGGTATCAATGCTGATGCGGCCTGGCGCCACCTGCGGGCGATTATGGCGAGCTGGGACCCGGGGATTGCTCGACCCCAGCACGTGCACAAGATCGTGGGCGTGGCGTACCTAATGTCGCTCTGGTTCGACCTTCCGCGGGCAAGTCGCGGATGAACCCGGACTCCCCCTCGCACCTGAGCGTTGCGGCGCAGCTGGTGCTCGCTCGAATGCTCGAGGCGGAACAGGCCGAGCGGCTCGATGACGCCGAGCTCGTGTGCGAGGGGCGCCAGTGCTGGGTAGGGCTCGAGCGGACCTCTCGGGCCGTGGTGACCGAGCTGTTGCGCGAGGCGCTCATCCGCGACACCGGCGAATCCGGCAAGGGCGTCGAGCGGTACACGTTGAACGAGGACGGGCGGCGAGCGGCGCTCGATCCAAGGTACAAAGTGCCCGAACTCTATGGAATGAACCGTGGGTAAAATTCGGACCTTCGGCGACCTGATGAGGTTGCGGCCAGCGCACACCAGCTACTTGCGCCATTGCAAAGTTTGTCGCTACTACGGCCGTGATCGGCGCTGGTGGGCCTACAGCGTACGTGCCTCGATCTGCGAGAACTGCGCGACAGAGCGCAAGGGCCAGCTCTTGCCTGCGGTGGCAACCGCGGAGCGGACCGCGCGACGGTGGGTCAAACTGCATGCGGATACCGGCGCCTCCTTCATTGCTCATCTGTCCGGCGCTTCTCTAGAGTACGCCGAGAGGCTCGTCGAAGAACGCAGGGTAAACGGTGCGGGCTGAACTCGATACCGCGGTTGTCGAGCATGCCCGGGCGGTGGCCGCGGCCGCGCAGGAAGAGTTCTTCGCGCTCGAATCCGAACGGGCAGTCGTGGTGAGCGCCGTGGCGGGGGCGGGCAAGAGCAGGCTCGTGGTCGACACCGTTGTCGAGTGCCGGCGCCGGCGCGTTCGCGTGGCCGTCTGCGCACCGACCAACGAGCAGGTGTTCGGCCTGGTGCGCGCGATCGCCGAGAGCGACCCGACCCGCACGGTTGCTTATCTCCCGGCCCGCAGCATCGAGGTGCCCGGGTCCGTGGCGCTTGAGAACGTCAAGATCGTTACTGAATCGCACGAGGCCGATGAGACGGACGTTGTGGTTGGCACCGCCCGCAAACTCGCCGACGCACATCATCCGCGCTCGAGCCAGGCGCGCGCACTCGGCGCACGGGATGCGCTCATCATGGATGAAAGCTTCCAGGTCGACTCCACCCAGTATTTCGCCGTGGCCGATCTCGCGCCGCGGCACCTGCTCGTCGGGGACTGCGGGCAAATCCACCCCTTCAGCACGGTGGCCGAGGGCCTGCAGTGGCGCGGGCTTGCCACAGATCCACTCGAGACGGCCGTCGGGGTGCTGCTCGCGCATCACCCGCGCACCCGGGTGTACCGATTTCCCCTCACGCGCCGGTGCGATGCGCGCGCGGTCCCGGTCATGCGGCATTTTTATCCTGCTTCCCACCGGTTCGACGCCGCGGTGCCTGAGGGCGTGAGGCAAATGAAGCTCGGGCGGGCCTCATCCGTCTCATCGAGAAACGCGGCGCTCGATGCGGTGCTCGATACCGCGGCGCGGTGTGGCTGGGCACTCGCCGAGCTTCCCGGCGCCTGTACCCGCTCGGCCGATCCCGAGATCGCCTGCACGATTGTCGCGCTGCTGGTGCGCGTCGGCGAGCGCGGCTGCACGCTTGCGTGCGAACGCCATCCAGAGGGTGCGGCGCTCGAGATGCGACGTGTCGCGATTGCCGTGGCGCACACGGACCAGAAGCTGCTGCTGCGCGCGCTCTGCGATGCCGCCGGACTCTCCGATGTGACCGTAAACACCGCCAATCAGCTCCAGGGACTCGAGTTTGATCTGACCCTCGCCTGGCATCCGCTGGCAGGTCTCGCCCGCCCGGATGAGTTTCATCTCGAGGCCGGACGGCTCTGCGTGATGTGCACCCGCCATCGACACGCGTGCATCGTGGTCGGCCGGCACAGCGACCGGGAGCTTCTGGAAGGAGTAGCGCCGGCGATACCGGTTTACCCTGGAGCATATCAAAGCGATGCGCCGCAGGGCTGGGATGTGCACCGGGCGGTCATGGCAGCACTCGAACCGTTCACCGTTGACGTCGACGGTGTCGGCGGCTGAATTACCGAAGAAATCCAGATCGCGGTCGCTGGCAGCAGGCCAATTTCCGACATTTCGTCGGATTTCTCACCAGCGAAAATTGCAGGGGGCGGATAAAATTGAAATATGGCCGATCAAACAAACACACGAGGGTGCCATGGGTCTGAATCGTTTCAAAAAGAATTCGTTCGTCTCCGCGCTGATTGCCGCGGCGCTGATTGGCGGGTGCGCGGTAGCGCATGCTGCGAGTACCAAAAAACCGGTCAAACACACAGCATTTCACTGGCACGTCAATGTCGGCGGGAACTTTCTCGCCGGATCGATCAAGTCCTATCTGCGCAGCGGCTGGTCCGCGGGCGGCGGGTTCACCTGGCGGCCGCGCGATGAGCGCTGGTTTGCCGTGCGCACGGACTTCGAGTACGACCACTTCGACATCTCCGATGCACTCGTGGCGGCAACGAAGGGCGGCACGTTCGGCCCGGATACCGGCACCGGCGGGTTGACCGAAGCGGATGTCGATGGCGAACTCCGAATGCCGCTCGGCAACAGCGCGACCGGGTTTCTGCTCGCCGGCGTGGGCGTGGCGCACCTCAGCGTGGCGCTCGTGCAACCCGGTGGGATCCAAACCTACAAGTGTGCGCAGAGCCCCTTCGGGGTGTGCAGTCGCACGGTGGCCCCCACGTCTTTGCTCATGGGCGAGAGCTCGACGACCGCCGTCTCCTGGAACGTCGGGGCCGGGGTGGACTTTCGCATCGATGGCGGGCCGGTGATGTTCATCGAGACGCGCTACGTGCGCTTCAATGCGTTCGTTCCGGTCACGGTGATCCCGGTGCAGATCGGCGTGCGGTTCTGATCGCCGAAGGCGGACCCGATGCCCGCCGGCTGCTGACCGCCTCCTATTGGGGCGCCGCCTCGAAAGAGTCGGTGCCCCTATTTATTCGCGTCGGCGTAGTCTGGGAACTTCCTCCCGAGATTTCTTACGTGTTGGCGCGCTCGGCGGCCGCACACCAGAGCCATGCTCCCGGGGAGAGGAAGCGATCCTCAGCTCATGAAATCGGGTGGCTCTCGCAATACTTGCGCAACCAGTCCACGACGTCGCCCCCATCGAAACCCGGGCGTGCAGATGACCCCACGTAGCCTGACTGCCGCCGACCTTGACCCTTATTCTTCTGGCCGGGACTGCTGGGTTTCGGTACCCACAGTCTAGATAGTCTGAACAGTGCTCGTTCGACGTCAACGGCGCGCCATCCTTGCGGTCTCCTCTCGGTACACCTCCACGCGTAGTTCGGCCCCAGCCCTCTGAGTGCATCACGGAGTTGGCGGAGGCGTTTGCACCATCGCTGGTACACAGCTTGATTCCGTGGGGAGGACGTCCTTGCATACTGCATTATTCCTCGTCCGTTCACGGGAACGGCGGGGCAACCCAGGAGTGGAGTATCTAGGCCGGTCCGGAGGAGAAAATTGTTGATGCGATTGTCGTAGACTCCAGCGTATTTTGGAGAGAGGAATGCAACGACTTTGGAAGCAAAGGGAAGCTGCCCGAGTTCTCTGAGCTGACCAATGTCATCTAGAACCATTCCCCAGTCGTGGTTGAAGCAGGACCTCGTGGCCTGCTCTACTGCTGCCGCAGTGGCGTTGACGATCGCGGGCGGGGCGCCTGCGTTCTGCGCACCCCCGCCATACAAGAAGCGAACTGCCCTCGCGCAAGCATAGTTTTGCCCATAGGTGCTGAAACCCCAATAGATTACGGAACCGCATCCAGCCCAAGCAGCCAAAGGGTCTGGTACTGGCGCGTGCAGCAAGATGAACTGATGCAGATCAAGGCAAGAATCAGTGACCCTTGACGCTCGGTCGTCGAATTGCAGGTACTTCCCTGGGGCGACTTGGATTCCGTTGTTGAAGGATAGTGCGATTGCTGCCCACGGATAGTCGTAATGATCCCGGCACCACTGGAGAGCGCCGGCAAGGTTTGGATTCATTTCAGCCTCTCTCTCGTCGCATCGGTTCCGTGTCCATCTTCCAACGCAGTTTTATTGTGGCCCGCACATTCTACCTTCCACTCCCGCAGAGCCGTCAATTTTCAAAAACTGAGATTCGTGTCTTGAAGCTACGTGCAGGGATTGAGCTGTGACCAGCAGTGCTGATTGCTCCGCCGCTCAAGTGCCCGCGTGGCACCTCGATTGGTCTTGCGGCAATTGGCGATCGCCTGGCGCATCAGTTCTGCCTGACCAGGCGTGAGGCTGCGGGGGTGCAGTCTGCCCCCTTCATGTAGCTCCATTCGTAATACGTCCCGTGTTGTGCCGCCGGTGCG
>JAJZZR010000325.1 GCA_021797465.1 Pseudomonadota bacterium
GCAGCCTCAATGAGACCCATATCGCCAAAGAAACCCTATTGCGTAATCCCGAATATCAACCTTTGCCGAGCCCTATGGCTGGCAGCGGCGAGTCATGATCGGTATCTTCGTCTCGCGAATCATTCGCTCTTTCGGGGTCGCCCTCCCGGCTCTCCAGGTGCGACTCCAGCGCTGCGAGAATGGGACAGTCATCCACGGGCCGGTCTTCGTCCGTGCAGATCTCGATCAGCTCCGACAGCGCTTGAGACATCGCCTGCATTGCCTTTATCTTCTGCTCGATCTGCATTCTCTTCTGCTTCGCCAGGCTGCGGACATCGCCGCAGCAGGAGCAGCCATCCGACTTCAGCTCGAGCAATTGCCTGATTTCCGAGAGCGTCATACCGCACTGCTGAGCGTGCTTGATGAAGCTCACTCGCCGCACCGCGTCTTCGTCATACAAACGATAGCCGGCCTCGGTCTTTTCCGTCGGCCGCAGGATGCCCTCGTCCTCATAGAAGCGGATGGCATCGGCACTGATACCGAGGCGCTTGGCGAGCTTTCCGATGGTCATTCCGGCACGCTTTTTCATCGCGCTACCACCGTTCCTGAATACATGTTCCCACCGCAGTGGAATGGGTAGCGCCCGGGATGGCGCGCGTAAAGCTCGATGACGCGCGTGTCTCCCACCGGCACAGTGACCTCGGCTGCACGCCCATCCGGGCCAAGTCCTTCGAAGACCGTGCTCAACAGGCAGCCTCCGATGTGGTCGGTGACCGCGACCGGAACAGCCTGTCCGGCCGGGATGACGAGAGTCCGCGGCTCGTACGGATAGCCGGTTGCATCGGCGCCTTCGGTCAAGGTGTAACGGTGTCCGGGTGCCGGCGCAGCCGCTGATATCGCCGGTGCCCAGTCGACGTAAGCACCATAATTCTGGGCGAAGTAATAGAACAGAAAGGCGCCGGTACCGATGAACAGCAGCGCGGTGGCGCGCATCAGCCATGCGCCCGACCGGCGCAGGGCGGCAAACACCCGCTGTCCGAGCAGCATCATCACCACGACCAACGACGCAATGGCGAGACCGTAGGCGAGGACTGAAAGCATGGCGAGCGCATAATTGCCGGCAACCAGCGGCAGCAAGAGGATGCCGAGGAAGATCGGCAGCGAGCAGGTATGCGACGCTGCCCCGTAGGCGAAACCGAATGAGACGAGCGTGCGCTTTCCAGGCGTTCGTCCTGCCGGTGGCGCGGTTTCCTGACGGGCGTAGCGCGGATTCATCGGGTTCCAGCGCGCCACGAATGCCAGCAGGCCGGTACGTTCCAGCAAAATCAGGGCGCCCAGCAGGATGAAGGTAACGCCCACGACCGGAATGAAAAAGATCAAGTAGTTGTAGGCAATGTTCCCGACCAGTCCGATGATGGTGCCGGCGATGGCATAGAAGACCACGATTCCGAGGGCAACCAGCCCGGCCCCAAAAACCAGGGATGGGGAGAAGCTGCGGGCATCCTTGCCGGGCGGTGTCCCGGCGGTGAGGTAGGCCAGGAACGCCGGCGTGACGGCGATGCTGCAAGGCGAAAAGAACGACGCCGCTCCGCCGACCAGCGCCAGACCGAGGATGAGCGCGGGCGGCAGCGTGCGACCCTGCTGAAGAAGTGAGCCCGCGTGCAGATAGAGCTCGTAGCCGGCAACGCCCATCAGCAGGAGGGCGGTAGTGGCACTTACCGGGCCAATCCAGCCGTTGCGTGGTGCGCTTGATCTTGAGGTCTGCGGCATCGTCTAAGCTTCTCCTGGTGTGCCAATTATTCTTTTGGACGCGCCGCCGGCCCGATCATTTCGGTCGTATACCCAAGCAGACCCAGCCGGTCCACGATGGCCGATTCCTCGAGCTTCGCAGGGTCGAACAGCACTTCGATGCGCTGTGAGGCGGCATCGGCGCTGACTTGCTGAATACCCGTCAGGGTCTTCAGGACACGGACCACGCGCTGCTCACAGCTCTCGCAATGCAACTGCGGATCGCCGATCACGTGGTATGAGACGGTCTTGACCATGATGCGATTGTCTCCTTTGAGTGGATCACCCTCGCCCCGCCGACTGGGGCAGGCCGATACCGCTGACCGCCCCGAAGAACAGCCCGGCGTGGCCGGTCAGCGAGTTGATGAAGATGGCGGTGACGCTGGTGGCCATGGCGACCATCGCCCACACCGGGTAGATCAGGCCGGTGGCCGCCAGAGGGATGCCGATGCCGTTGAAGAGGAAGGCCAGGCTGATGTTCTGCAGCATCTTGCGGTAAGCACTGCGACTGATGTCGTAGGCGACCAGCGCTCCGGTGAGGCGGGAGTTCAGCAGGATCACATCGGCGGCGTCGAGCGCGATATCGGTGCCGTTGCCCATGGCGATGCCGACATCGGCCTGCATGAGCGCCGGCGCATCGTTGATGCCATCGCCTACCATGGCCACCCGCGCTTGTTGCTGAATGCGGCGCACGGTTTCGGCCTTGTCGGCCGGCAGCACTTCAGCGTGCACCTCCTCGATGCCAGCCTCGTTGGCCACTCGCCGGGCGGCCCGCGCATTGTCGCCGGTGAGCAGGGCGACCCGCACGCCGGCGGCCTTGAGTTGCGCGACCGTCTCCCGCGCGTCTGCTCGCAGCGCATCGCTCAGCGCCAGGACGCCGAGCAACGTCCCCTCGCGCGCGATGCCGATCACCGTGCGGCCGGCCGCTTGCAACGCTTCAATGCGTGCCCGCAGGGGCGCGGTATCGACGCCACGCTCTTCCAGGAAGGCAGGGCTGCCGGCCAGCACCGCTTCGGCGGCCGATGAGCCGGCCAAGCGCGCGACCACGCCTTTGCCGGCCACCGCCTCGAAACCCTCGACGTCCGGCAAATCGAGCCCCCGCTCAAAGGCAGCCTGCACCACCGCCTGCGCCAGCGGGTGCTCGGAGGCAGACTCAACCGCTGCGGCCAGGGCGATGAGGGTGTCTTCCGTGACGCCGTGCGGCACGATCTCGTGCAAGGCGGGCTTGCCCTCGGTCAGCGTGCCGGTCTTGTCGAAGACGACCGTCGTGACCTTGCGCAGCGCCTGGAAGGCTTCGCCGGTGCGCATCAAGACGCCCCGTTCGGCGGCCTCTCCGGCACCGCGCACGATCGACAGCGGGGCCGAAATACCGACCGCGCAGGGATAGCCCATGACCAGGACCGAGAGCGCCGCGAATGCCGCGCGCTCCAGGTCGATCGGCTGGCCTGCCAGGAACGGCGCGATCGACCAGCCGAACAGGGCCAGTGCCGAGATGCCGAGCACCACCGGGGTGTAGACCCGCAGGACGCGATCGACGATATGCAGCAATCCCGGCTTGAGCGCTCGGGCCTCTTCGACGCTCGTCACCACTCGCTGCAGAAAGCTATTCTCGCCAATGGCCGTGACCCGCACGAGCAGTGACCCGGTGCCATTGATCGCTCCGCCGGCTACGGTATTCCCCGGGCGCTTGTCCACCGGCAGCGGTTCGCCCGTGATCAGCGCTTCGCTTACCGCCGAGTGTCCCTCGATCACCTCGCCGTCCACCGGGACGCGTTCGCCGGGGCGGATGCGCACGCGAGCTCCGATCTGGACCGCCTCGATCGGAAGATCCTGCTCGCGGCCGGTCCGGATCACGTGTGCGGTGTCCGGTTGCAAATCGAGCAGCTTCTTCACCGCCTGCGAGCTGCGCGTCTTCACGATCAACGACAGCCATTCGGAGAAAACGTGATAGGTCAGGATCGTGACCGCGACCGCAAAGAACGGCGCGGTGGGGGAATCCGGCCGTCGCAGCACGAGGCCGATCACACCGCCCGCGATACCGGCGCACGCGCCGATCTCGACGAGCACGTGCTGGTTGAGGATGCCGCGCCTGAGCGCCTGCACCGCCATGCGCAGGATGTGCGCCCCGACTCCGAAGACCATCACGGCGGCCAGTGATGCGGCGAGCCACGGAATGGCCCCGCCGAGCGTGCCTTGGGTGCGCACCAGATAGACCCAGATCCCGGCTGCGCCCAGCCCCAGGCTGCCGGCCCCGGCGCGCCACGCACCAAAGTTACGCAGCACGGCGAAACCGAAGGCCATCAGGCTCGCGACCACGAAAATGGACAGTCCGAGCGCCCAGCCGCCGATCACCGGAGCGATCAGGCCAATGGCCGCCAAGCTCAGGCCAAGGGCCGCCAGGAAGCGGTTTCGCTCCCGTGCGAGTGCGCGTTCCTGGATCTCGAACGGTTCCGCCTTGCGCGGGTCGGACAGCGTATAGCCGATGTCGGTCAGCGTGCGCATCAGTTCCCCGGCCTCGGTCAGTCCCGGGTCGAATTCGACCAGCGCTTGCTCGTGCGTCAGGCTGACCGCGACCCGATACACACCGGGTCTGCGGGACAGCGCCTTTTCGATCGTGCCGGTACACAGCGAGCAGTGCAGCCCGCCGATATGGGCGCGCACGCGGCGCCGGTCCGGGCGGCCGGTGGGCTCGTCACTCCAGGGTCTTGGAGCGGATTCAAAGGGCAGAGCGGTACTCATGGTGGCACCTCATGACATTTCCCCCGGCAGTTGTCGTGGATCCTAAAGATAAACCTTGGAGAGCACTCCATAGTCAAGGGTATTCGATGGAGTTCGCTATGGGCACCGTCATGGTGCAAGGCGCCAGCGCATCTTGAATGCACCGACGGCTTCCCGTGCCCCGCCGTGGTGTAGCGGGCGGGGGTGCCCTTCCTATGGAGCGAGCTCTCCGAGAAACCGCCAGCGCATTCGGATGAGGAATCGCTCGCTGGATCGTCGCAGTATGGAATCGAGCGAGGGTAGGTGGCTGTTGGACAGAGGCGCGACCGACCGGACTTGTGCCCCGCGCTGAATCAGCGCGCGGAAGGTGTCAAAATTCGGCAAATCATGTACAAGCGATTGATTTACCAAGAGCGCAGCGGCCTGCAGAACCGCCCACAGCGGTTTGATTCCGCTCCTAGCCTCCAACACTCTATCGAACCCGTTACTACGTCAGTGTTCGGTCTCCTCTTCTTGGATATCAAGACTGCTGAAAGGACCTGCTCCGAATCTTCCGCCTGCACGGCGACATCTGCTGCCGACAACCGCGGGGTTCGGCGAACTCGTGTGAAATGCGCAGGAGGGCTTGACGAGGACCAGGGCCACAAGCGAGACTGAGCCTACGTGCTGGTTCCCCGGCGAACGCTGGGGAGGCAAGAGGGAACGCGGTGAAGCTCTATGAGCCGAAGCCGCGGCTACCCCCGTAACTGTAAGCGGAGAGTCCGCGTCCATCACGGCCACTGGGAAACTGGGAAGGCCGGACGCACGATCAAGACCCGCGAGCCAGGAGACCTGCCAGTACGGTCACCCAACCGGTGGGCGGGGCGTACCACACGGAGCGGTCATTCGCAGCGGTGACATTGAGACCGATGCGGAGGCCGTGGGATAGCATTCCACGATCAGTGAATTCAGGCGCGCGCGGAACGTGGGTTTCGCATGCGTTGTCTGTGCTCGACCGTGCCCGTCGCATCGGCTGTCGTTACCACGCCCCTCAGGGCGCAAGTACGGAGCACTGCGATGCGATCGATCCGGAGGCTGACTTCTTGCATTTTTGGTGTACGTTGCGAACGCGCTGTAAAGGCTGAGCGCTGGCGATGGGTTGCGCTGCCGTCGTGTCGCTTGTCGGATGACACACGAAGAGCGATTGGTGCATTCCATGTGTCGGTGGCTCTCTTGTCTCTGGCGGCGATCGTGACGCCCGCAATCGCCGCCGCTCCACCGAGCGGCTTATCAACCGTCGTCATCTCTGCGGCGACGTTCCCCCAGCCCCTGGCTCAGGCACTGCCGAGCGTAAGTGTGCTCACCCGCGTGCAGATCGAACAGAGCGACGTGAAGAATCTCTCGACCCTGCTGCAACGAATAGCGGGCGTGCAGATCACCTCCAATGGCGGTCCAGGGCACACCGCGACGCCTTATCTAGAGGGATTTGGCGGCACGGATGCCGGAGTTCTCATCCTGCTCGACGGCGTGCCGCTCACCGCCGAAGATGCCTCGGGCGGGGGCGATTATCTTGAGAACCTCACCACCGATCAGATCGAGCGCATTGAGGTTATCCACGGTAACGTTTCGGCGATCTACGGCTCGGGCGCGATCGGCGGCGTCATCCTGATCACCACGCGCGACGGTGGGCGCAAGTCGCGGGCCGCACTGTCCCTGACGGCGGGCAGCCGTAACACCGTGACGGCCTCGGCCAACGCCAGCGGCGAGATTGACCACACCCGCCTGCAGGTCGGAGTCAGCCGCTACACCACGGCCGGCATTCCGTCAATCAATCCCGTTGAAAGCGCCTTCGTGACGTCGAACAGCACCGACGGGTATCACAACCTGACTGCGAACGGCTCGCTTGCGCAGGAACTGGGTCATCATCAGCAGCTTGGCGTGCGCGCGTTTCTCAGTGACGGGCGCTACAGCTACGACAATGAAACCGCCGGTGGTCGTACCAAACAGAGCCTGCTGCAGATCTTTAGCGAAAATCGGGTCGGTGCGATCTGGACCTCGCACTTGAGTCTGTCTCGTCAGCGCACCGAGAACATCAATCTCGGTAGCTACCCG
>JAJZZR010000013.1 GCA_021797465.1 Pseudomonadota bacterium
GCGCACCTGGCCCGCACTCGCCAACGCGCGCATTTTCGCCACCGAGGCCGGCGCGGCCCGAAATTCCGCACGCCGGTGCACCAGAGTCAGGCTCTCGGCCTTCCCGGCCAGCGCGAGCGTCCAGTCGAGGGCGGAATCACCCCCGCCGAAAATCACGATGCGCTTGCCCTCGAGCGCGGTGGCCGTCTTGACCCGATACTGAATCGCCGTCCCCTCGAACGCTTCCGCGCCCTCGAGTCCGATCCGGCGCGGCTGAAACGAGCCAACACCCGCGGCAATCACCACCGCGCCGGCGTTGAAGTGCGTTCCGGCGGTGGTGCGCACATCGAATCGGCCGTCTTCCCGCCGGGAGAATCCGCTGACTTCCTGGCTCAGGTGGAACCACGGATTGAACGGCTTGATCTGCTGCATGAGCCGATCGACGAGTTCCTGCGCCCCGCATACCGGCAGCGCCGGAATATCATAGATCGGCTTGTCGGGATAGAGCTCCGTGCACTGGCCGCCGGGATGAGCCAATGAGTCCACCACGTGCGCGCCGATGCCGAGCAGACCGAGCTCGAAGACCTGGAACAGACCGCACGGTCCCGCTCCAATGATCAGTACGTCGGTCTCGATCGACGTCGCAGGCTGCACGCTCATCGGGCTCCCGTGGCTCAGGATAGAGTCAAAAGCGCGATCTTAACCCGGTCCGAAGCGGGGCACGGCTGCTATGCGCGGCCGGCGTTCGAATCCGTCGGGGTATGGAAGTACTCGCTCTCGGCGGCCAATTGCTCGATCAGCCGTTTCAGCTCCGCCATACGCCCCTCGGCCGTACTGATCGGCAGGCAGTCCTGGCAGCGCGGATCTCCACAGGGCTGGCGGGAATACAGCCAATACTGCAGCGCCCCGGCGAGCAGTCCATCGGCAATATCCCACAGATCGGCGTCCCGATCCTTGTCCGCGATCTTGTTGCCCAGATCGACGGCCTTGGTGAATGCAGAATCGAAAGTGTCAGCGATTTCGGTCATGGGCCTGGTTCTCCCACCTCCAGGTAGTATAAGGCAATCGGTCCGCCCTCACCGGGAAGAGGCCGGATGAGCCCAGCTGCCTGTTCGAATACAAGCTCGAGCGTTAAGGCGGCCGAGTGTGGTGCGCCGCTGATGCGAACGCGTCGCGGGCTTGCACACCGATCGCGGGATGATCGGTGAAGAATCCATCGATGCCGGCGGCGAGAAATCGCAGCACCTCCCGCACCAGATCACCGTGATCGGCCGCCACCGTGCTGCTGCGCGCCTCGGCCGGAAGAAACGCGTTCTCCGCGCGGAACGTCCACGGAATCACCCGCAGGCCCTGCGCATGACTGTCAGGCACGAGCGCCGTGGGCTCACCGAGCGCATCGCGCTCGTTCCGCCCGATCACCAGAGACTTCTCCGGGCCGATGCACGTGGCATAGGCGGCGATATGAGCCAGACCGGCGGGCGTGGTGAGATCGGCGAAGACGCCCGGCGCGCCGCACGCAACCCAATCGTATGGCGCCCCCTCGGCCTCGATCAGCTGCACCAGCGGGATACGCGTCCGCGCAGCCAGTGCCCGCAGAATTCCCGTCTCGAAACACTCGATGAGCAACCCTGCCTCGGACCCAGGACCGACCTCCGCCTCGAGCACCCCGAGCAGCGCTACGATCATGGAAAGGCCGCAGGCGGCGAAATGGGTTGGATGCTTCAGCTCCAAATAAAGTCCGATGGGCGGCGGGGGCGCCATGCCGAGCGCCGCGGCCCGGCTGTGCCGCTCGCGCTCGGCATGGCGGCGCAACTGCAGCAGCTCGCGCAGCGTGGCGACCTCGAACTGACCGTCGAACCGGCTGTTCCGCGGGCGCAGCTCGGGAATGCGCTCGCGCGCGCGCAGGGTCTTCAACTCCTCGAGCGTGAAATCCTCGCTGAACCAGCCCGTCACCGGCCGCCCATCGATGGATTTGGTGACCCGCCGCGATGCGAAGCCCGCATGCTGTGCCACATCGGTGGTCGCACCGAGCTCGTTTTCGTGGCGCAGCACCAGAGTCCCGTCGCGGGTCATCACCAGGTCCGTCTCGAGCGCATCAGCCCCCTGGCGCAGGGCGAGGGAATACGCCGCCAGCGTGTGCTCGGGCAGCTCGCCGCTGGCGCCGCGGTGGCCTATGACGACGGGCATCGGCATCAGACAGTTGCTACACTCCCGGGGTGCTGCTGACTGAACACGACATCTACCTGTTCCGCGAAGGCACCCATGGGCGCGCCTATGAGAAGCTCGGCGCGCACATTCTGCCCGCCGACGGCTCGCGCCCGGCGGGCACCCATTTCGCGGTCTGGGCCCCCAATGCCGCCTCGGTCGCCGTGATCGGCGACTTCAACGACTGGAACCCGGATGCGCACCGGCTCGCGCCGCGCGCCGACTCATCGGGAATTTGGCAAGGATTCGTCGCGGACGTCGGGCGCGGCACTCTCTACAAGTATCACATAATCTCCCGCCACGCGGGCTACACGGTCGCGAAAAGCGATCCGTTCGCCTTTCGCTGCGAGATCCCGCCGCGGACCGCCTCGGTGGTCTGGGATCTGGCCTACGAATGGGACGACGCCCAATGGCTCGGTACTCGAGCGCAAGCCAACGCCCTGGATGCGCCCTGGTCGATCTACGAGGTGCACCCGGGCTCGTTCCGCCGCGTCCCCGAGGAGGACAACCGGCCGCTGAGCTACCGCGAGCTCGCGCATGCGCTGGCCGATCACGTGCTGGAGTTGGGTTTCACCCACGTGGAGCTGATGCCGGTGATGGAGCACCCCTTCTACGGCTCCTGGGGCTACCAGGTCACCGGGTACTTCGCGCCGACCTCGCGCTATGGCACGCCGCAGGATTTCATGTACTTCGTCGATCACCTGCACCGAAGCGGCATCGGCGTCATCCTCGACTGGGTGCCCTCACATTTCCCAGCCGATCAGCACGGGCTCGCATTCTTCGACGGCACGCACCTGTACGAGCATGCCGACCCGCGTCAGGGACACCATCCCGACTGGAAGAGCTCGATCTTCAACTACGGCCGCTCCGAAGTGCGCAATTTTCTCCAGAGCAGCGCACTGTTCTGGCTCGAAACCTATCACATCGATGCGCTGCGGGTCGACGCGGTCGCCTCCATGCTTTATCTCGATTACGGTCGGCGCGCGGGCGAGTGGATCCCCAACCGCTTCGGCCGCAACGAGAACCTCGAAGCCGTCGAGTTCGTGAAGCAGCTGAATCTCGCCGTTTACCGCGATCACCCGCACACGCATACCATCGCCGAGGAGTCCACCGCTTGGCCGATGGTCTCGCGCCCGACCTATCTCGGCGGGCTCGGCTTCGGGATGAAGTGGGACATGGGCTGGATGCACGACACGCTGAAGTACTTCGCGGCCGATCCGGTGTACCGCAAGTACCACCACAACCAGATCACTTTCAGCCTGTGGTACGCATTCAACGAGAACTTCGTTCTGGCACTCTCGCACGACGAGGTGGTACACGGTAAAGGCTCGCTGATCGGCAAGATGACGGGCGACACTTGGCAGCGCTTCGCCAATCTGCGCCTCCTGTACGGGTACCAGTGGACCCACCCGGGCAAGAAACTGCTGTTCATGGGCGGGGAGTTCGGCCAGTGGAGCGAGTGGCGGCACGAGGCAAGCCTCGAGTGGCACCTGCTGCAGTTCGCGCCCCACGCCGGTCTGCAACGCTGGGTTCGCGACCTCAACCGGCTGTATCGCACGACTGCGGCCCTCCATGCGCGCGACTTCAGCTCCGAAGGCTTCGAGTGGGTCGATTGCGACAATGCCGATGACAGCGTCATCGTATTCTTGCGCCGCGGGCAAGGACCACGCGACGTGGCGCTGGTCGCCTGTAATTTCACTCCCGTGCCGCGCGAGCATTACCGAACGGGCGTACCGTTCGGCGGCCGATGGATCGAGCGCCTCAACAGCGACGCAACTCTGTACGGCGGAAGCGGCGTCGGCAACATGGGCGCAAGCGACGCGGTTGAGTTCGCCTCGCATGGCCGGCCATTCTCGTTGACGCTGCGGCTCCCGCCGCTGGGAATGGTCGTGTTCACACCGGGATAATCGGTATCGTCAGCGACACCAGCAGACGTCGCCGTCAACTGACAACATGACCGTGCGCGACGCTCTGCACACGGAGAATGATCGAAAGGAGCGCGCGCCGTGCGTCATGCGATCAGCCGGGGGCTCGTAACGAGCGCGGTCGCGGCGGCTGTGCTGCTTGCGTCCTGCTCGTAGACGATCCCCATCACGAAGCGGCAAGCCGTGCGGCTCCAGTTCCATGCAGCCTACGCGGGCAAGCCGATCAGCCAATTCACCTGGCTGACCCACCATCATCGATGAACGGCCCTGGCGCCGCACAAACTCGCGTTCTGGACGAACATCAATTCGATTTCGTCGACGCCCGCGGGTTTCACTGCATGATCGACACGATCCAGCCGATCGACGACCTGCGCATGCAGCGTGATCTGCGCAAGAAATAGGGAGTCGGTTGGGCAGCCGCGCCCCACGACGCGGCGGGCGCCGCCGCTCCCGCGGGCCGCCGACGGCGCCCGACATTAGCGACGCGGCCCGAAGACGCGTGCGACCGATCGCCGGCCCCTGAGGTCGGCGAGAATCTCGCGCGCGGCATTGTGGCCCGGCGCGCCCGTGACGCCGCCGCCCGGGTGCGTGCCCGAGCCGCACATGTACAGACCCGGCAGCGGGCCTCGGTAGCGCGCGTGGCCCAACATCGGCCGGGCCGAGAACATCTGATCGAGGCTGAGCGCGCCGTGGAAGATGTCGCCCCCGATGAGCCCGAAGGTGCGCTCCAGATCGAGCGGGCTGAGGATCTGCCGGCCGAGCACCGCACGCTTGAAATTCGGCGCATACTCGCTGACCGTGTCGATCATCAGATCCGCCACCGCCTCGCGGTGCGCGTCCCATGACTGCCCGTCGGGCAGACGCGGCGCAACGTGCTGGCAAAACAGGCTGGCCACGTGTGCGCCCGGCGGCGCCAGCGTGTCATCGAGCGTCGAGGGAATCACCAGCTCGATGATCGGCCGGCGCGACCAGCCTTGGGTGCGCGCATCGAAGTACGCCCGCTCCATGTAGGCAAGCGTCGGGGCGAGAATGATCCCCGCCGTATGGTGATCTCCCGGCGAGCGCCCCGGCAGACAGCTGAACTGCGGCAATTCGGACAGCGCCACGTTCATGCGGAACGTACCCGAGCCGCAGCGCCAACGCTCGATTCTCTCACGGAAGTCGGTCGGCAGGATCGCGGGGTCGAGCAGCTTCAGGTACAACAGCTTCGGATTGACGTTGGCGATCACCGCGGTTGCGCGTACCGTCTCGCCCGTTTCGGTACGCGCGCCGACCACCCGGCCGCCCTCCACCAGCACCTCGCACACCGGGCTACGCAGGCGCAGCTCGACACCCCGCGCGGCGCAGCAACGGGCCATAGCCTGGGTGATCGCGCCCATGCCCCCGACGGCGTGCCCCCATGCGCCCTTGTGGCCGTTCACCTCACCGAAGGCATGGTGGAGCAGCACGTAAGCCGTGCCCGGGGAGTAAGGACTGGCGTAGTTGCCGACGACACCATCGAAGCCGTAGACCGCCTTGATTGGATCACTCTCGAACCAACCGTCGAGGTAGTCCCCGGCCGAGCCGGCGAACAGCGCCAGCAGCTCGCGTCGCAAGGACATGTCGAGGCGGCGCAACCGTCCGCCGAGCCGGGCCGCGCTCAGCAGTTCCGGCAGCGCCTCACGCCAGCTGCCCTGACGCACGTCCGGCGGCGCCTGCAAAACCAGCCCGCGCAGCACGTCGGCGATCGCCTCGAGGCGCCGCGAATAGGACTCCAGCCGCGCCGCATCGCGCACCGAAAAGCGCGCCACTTCATCGGCCGTGCGGCCGGAGCCGACCTTGAGGTATCGGCCGTCCCCGGTCGGCAGAAAATTCGCCAGGCGCCGCTCGACAATGCGTAAGCCGTAGCGGCTCAGCTGGAGGTCGGCGATCACCCGGGGATTCAGCAGCGAGACCGTGTACGCCGCCATCGAGTTGCGGAACCCCGGATGGAATTCTTCGGTCACGGCCGCGCCTCCGGCGACTGCGCGCCGCTCGAGGACGGTGACTCGCAGGCCCGCAGCGGCCAGATACGCCGCGCACACCAGGCCGTTGTGTCCCGCGCCGACGATCAGCGCGTCACAGGCATGGTCGGTCGAGGACGCAGCGCGCATCAGATCCCCTGGGATACCCGGCAAGCTTGGGCGCGGCGGGATGATAGTGCGTCCGGGACCGTGGCGAAATGCCGGCAAGCCGGTTCCTCCGCCGTGCTATTATTCGAGGTCTTTGTCAGCCGGCCGTCCATGCGGCCCATCCCAGATGAGCCAGCCCATCCGCAACATCGCCATCATAGCGCACGTCGATCACGGCAAGACCACCCTCGTGGATTGCCTGCTCAAGCAATCCGGCACGTTCGCCGCCCACGAGAAGCTCGCCGAGCGCATCATGGACTCGAACGACTTGGAGCGCGA
>JAJZZR010000455.1 GCA_021797465.1 Pseudomonadota bacterium
GGTTGGCGAACATGCGCGCGCCGGGCGTTTCGGCCAGCACGCTGTCCGGCCGCGCCAGCGAGCCCGGCGGGCGCAGGCTCCGCGCCTCGACGCTCATGCGCAACAGCCGGCATTCGATCGCGCCGTTCCACAGCGTGTGGGTGCGTGCGGCACGAATCCCCAGCTCCATGCCGAATCGCGGCACCCCGGTCAGCACCGCCGCGCGCCAGCCCTGGAAGTGCGCGCGCAGCACCGCGCCGAGCTCCCGATGCGTCGCGCGCGCCTGCTCGAGATCCGTCAGGCGTGCTCCGTACGGCGGGTTGGTACACACGAGCCCGACGCCGGGTCCCACCGGCCGTGCCTCCCGCAGCGGACCGGTCTCGAACCGCACCCATGCGCCGATGCCGGCCCGCTCGGCATTGGCGCCAGCGGCGCGCACGGCCGCGCGGTTCCAGTCGCGGCCACGGAGCGCGGACATCGCCGGCGCGCGCTCGAGGCAGCGAGCGCGCGCCGCCGCCTCGACCGTCCGCCACAGCTGCGCATCGTGACCACGCCAGCCGAGAAAACCAAAGTACGCGCGGCCCAGGCCCGGGGCGCGCCGCGCGGCGATCAGCGCCGCCTCGATCACCAGCGTTCCCGAGCCGCACAGCGGATCGAGAAACGCCGCGCCCTCGGCCGCAAGCTGCGGCCAGAGGCTGCGGATCAGCACGCCGGCGGCCACGTTCTCCTTCAGCGGCGCCTCACCCGCCTCGCCGCGATAGCCGCGCCGATGCAGGCTTTCCCCTGAAAGATCGACATAGAGGGTGACGGTCGCGCCGTGCGCATGCGCGTGAACGCGCACATCCGGGCGATCCAACACGATGCTCGGGCGCGCGCCGCTCGGGGCGCGTACGGCATCCACGATCGCGTCTTTGAGCTTGAGCGCGCCGAAATGACTGTGAGCGATGGTGGGGTGCCGCCCGGTGAACTCGCACGCCAGACTCGCCCCGGCATCCAGATGTTCGCCCCAGGCGACCGCGCGCGACTGCGCGTAGAACGATTCAGTGTCCGGCGCCTCGAAGCACGCGACCTGCAGCAGCACGCGGTTGGCGACCCGCGATTCCAGGCAGGCGCGGTAGGCGATCTCGAGCGTTCCGGTGAAGCTCACGGCAGCGGCTCGCTCGCGCACCTCTTGGGCGCCGAGCGCCGCAAGCTCGGCCGCGAGCAGGTCGGC
This sequence comes from Pseudomonadota bacterium, assembly GCA_021797465.1. Classification (GTDB taxonomy): domain Bacteria; phylum Pseudomonadota; class Gammaproteobacteria; order Steroidobacterales; family Steroidobacteraceae; genus 13-2-20CM-66-19. The sequence goes on from JAJZZR010000455.1 coordinate 1,193, forward strand.
AAGCCCGCGCGGCGTCGTGGCGAGGAATGGCAGCGAAGTCACGTCAGGACGGCGGGACGGACACGGGTCGCGCGCGACTCATGGCGCCTGAAATTCAGCTGCATCTGTGGATCCCGGTGCGCAGATGCGTGCCCGATGCACGCCTGGGCGCGGCATTATGCCCGAAGTGCCGCCGCCGGCGTCTCCTGGACAAATTCCAAAAAGTCTCCTAGCCTTCGGGGCCTCCCCACCCGGGATCAGATCCACTGACGGAGGAGCCCCCGTGACCTTCACACTACCCTCGCTTCCCTTCGCGCCCGGCGCGCTCGCCGCCCGCGGCATGTGCCAGGAAACGCTCGAGCTGCATTACGGCAAGCACCATCAGACCTACGTCAATGCGCTGAACGGTTTGGTGGAAAAGAACGACGCCCTCAAGAGCAAGAGCCTGGAGCAGATCATCACCCTGGCCCACGGCCGCGATGACCTCGTGGCGGTCTTCAACAATGCCGGACAGCACTGGAACCACAGCCTGTTCTGGCATTCTCTGGCGCCGAACGGCGGCGGCATTCCCGGCAGCCTGGAAAAGAAGCTGACCGGCGATTTCGGCAGCGTCGAGAAATTCAAAGAGGAATTCAAGGCGGCGGCGCTGGGGCAGTTCGGCTCGGGTTGGGCGTGGCTGATCCTGGACCGCAACGGACGCCTGAAGGTCACCAAGACGGGCAATGCCGGCACACCGCTCGCCACCGGGGAGGGCAAGGCGCTGCTGGTGCTCGACGTGTGGGAGCACGCGTACTACGTAGACTTTCGCAATCGGCGGCCCGACTTCACCGATAACTTCCTCGCCCGCCTGGCGAACTTCGAGTTCGCCGCCGCGCAACTCGCCGCGGCCTGAGCGGAACACGACCGCCGCCGCGCAGGCGTCGCCTGCGCGGCGCGAGGGTTCAACCGCTGGGCGTCCCCGGCTTGCCCGGCGCGGCCACCCAGAGTCGCAGCGTCAGACCGAAATGCCCACCGGCCGCGCACTGGAGATTGCTGCGGACGATCTTCACGGGCAGCGATTCGAGCAGCGTCCCGCGGATCTGGCGCAGCAGCTGGCAATCCGCAGCCGTAAGCCGCTTCGGCTTGCCGGGACCGATGACGATCCGCCGGCGCACCGCTCCGAGCGTCGCCCACTTCACAGCCTTGCCGCGCAACACGCTCGGCATCTGGAAGTGCACCTGAACGCGCGGGGAACGCAGATCCCCCGAGGGCGTGCGACTGCATCGATACGGTAGGACGTTCAAGGTCGCATACGGCGTTCCGAGACGCGCCAGCATGTCGTAAAAGACGTACCACAGCTGGTCGCAGGTATAGGTACGCGGCAGATTGTCCAGGTCCACGATCATGTCGTAGGTCCGCCATATGGCAGGCTGCTGCGCGCCAAGATCGTGCGTCGCGGCAGCCCAGGCGCCCGAAGGCAGCGCCGCGAGGAGGCAGACCAGCGCCAGACTTCGCAAGCGGTTCATGGCATGAGCCTCCGGCCGTTCAGCATTCGCTTTCCTTGACCTTCAGGCGGCACATCCAGTTCCCGGCGCGCCGGCCGGTCACAGACCCGGCGCGGGCCCCCGCTCCCGCATCACCAGATCGAGCCGCTGGCGCCACGGGTCGCTCTCCGGCACCGGTCCGTGCTCGGTGAAGTTCATCAACCGGTCGGTGCGAGCATGGTAGCGGGGCCAGGCGGGCTCGCCCGCCGGATCCGGCCGGCCAGTGCGGGCGAAGGCCACCCAGTAGCGGTGCATCTCCTGCGCCACGGCCTCATCGGCCGCGGAGGTTCGGGCGCCATAGTGGGCCCGGACGGTATCGAATACGTACGGGATCTCGCTCGCGTGCGGCGCGCCGGCGGTCCAGATTTTGCGCATCGACGTGGCGACGTAGGAGAAACGGTACTCGTACACAGGTTGACCGCGCGCCGAAAGGATGCGCGCAATGGCTCGCGCCGGCTCGAGCATGCAGCGCGCCCCGCCGATCTCGGCCGAGACCCGCGCGAGGGTGCGCTTGCCGTTCGGGTCGAACACCTCGCGCGCCTCGGCGGCGTACGGCCCGAAGCTCGCGAACAGCGCCCGCAGGGATTTCTCCGGCATATAGCCGAGATCGGCACTGTTCGTTCCGATCATCACCGGCACGCGCGCGCCCATGCCCTTGGCGTACTCATCGACCGCGGGACCAAAATACAACCGCTCGTCCACGACCGGGCCGCCGACGAAGGTCTTGTCGCTGAGCTCGGTCGCCATGTTCAGCCGGTCGAGCACTCGCAGCGGGGGCAATGCCCGCAGCGCCGCTAGCGCGCGCAGACCCTCGCCCTGCACGCCGAGGTGGCGCGCCAGATCGACGCCGATCGCTTCGGCCGAGTCCGCTCCGCCGGCCAGGCGGCGCTGCGGCAAGAGCACCCCGCCGCCGCCGCCGGACTCGATGATGGCCTTTTGAAACAGACCCCGGGCAAGCGGCGAGATCAGCAGGGCATTCACGGACATGCCGCCGGCGGACTCCCCGAAGATCGTGACGTTGCGGGGGTTGCCGCCGAAGGCGGCGATGTTGCGGCGCACCCAATGCAAGGCGGCGATCTGATCCATCAGCGCGAAGTTGCCGGCCGGCAGGCCGTGGCGCAGCAGCGCCGGAAACGCGAAAAAGCCGAAATTCCCGAGCCGATAGTTGAAGCTGACCAGCACCACGCCGTCGCGCGCGAATGCGCTGCCAGTGTAGACCGCCGGCGAAGTGCCGCCATCGACGAATCCGCCGCCGTAGATCCACACCATCACCGGCAGCGGGGCGCGCGCGGCGCTCCGGGGACGCCAGACGTTGACGAACAGGCAATTCTCGCTGGGACGCGTGCGCAGCGGAGCCATGTCCCCGGGAGTGGGCCGCTGCATGCAATCCGGCCCGAACTTCACCGCCGGCCGAACGCCGCGCCACGGCTTGGCCGGTTGCGGAGCGGCCCAGCGCAGCGCGCCCTCCGGAGGAGCCGCGTACGGAATGCCCTTGAATGCGATGACGCCGTGCGCCACCGCCCCGCGCACCCAGCCGTATTGCGTCCTGACTTGAAGCGGCGCCGGCGCGGCCCGCGCGCCGGCTGCCGCCCAGCCGAGCGTGAGAGCCCCGAGTGCGCCCAGCGCATACAGTCGCTTGATCCTGACCATGATGTGGACATTCTCCTCAATTTACGCCCGCCGGTGCCGGCGCGCAGGCCGCCTAGTGCGACGTGAAGCCGCGTCCGGCGAAAAATTCGCGCATCGTCCGCATGCCCGGAGCAAGATCCAGATGATTACGCGCCACCCAGGCGTCATTGAAATACGTCGAGGCGTAGCGCTCGCCCTGGTCGCACAGGATCGATACCACCGACCCCTCGTGCCCCTGCGCGACCATCTCGGCGATCAGCTGGGCGCAGGCCCAGACGTTGGTTCCGGTCGACCCCCCGCACAGCCGCCCGAGCCGCTCGCTCAGCACGCGCGCCGCGGCAATGCTGTCGGCGTCGCGCACCACTATCATGCGATCGACCACGTGGGCAATGAACGACGGCTCGACGCGCGGCCGGCCGATGCCTTCGATGCAACTCTCGCAGCGCTCGATCGCGGTGACGCCGCGGTCGGCGAAATGACGATGAAAGACCGAGCCTTCCGGATCGCTCACACAGATCCCGGTGGCGAAATGGTTGTAACGCACGAACCGGCCGAGGGTCGCCGAGGTACCCCCGGTACCGGCGCCACAGACGATCCAGCGCGGCACGGGATGCCGCTCACGGCTGAGCTGCTGGAATATGGAGTCGGCGATGTTGTTGTTGCCGCGCCAATCGGTCGCCCGCTCCGCGTACTTGAACTGATCCATGTAATGGCCACGCACCTCGCGCGCGAGACTTTCCGCCTCCCGATACACCTCGTTCGGATCGTTGACGAAGTGACACTCTCCGCCCTGGAACTCGATCGCAGCGATCTTCTCCGCGGCGGTCGTGCGCGGGACCACCGCAATGAAGCGCAACCCGAGCATGCGGGCGAAGTATGCCTCGGAAACCGCCGTCGAGCCGCTCGAGGCCTCGACGATCGGGGTATCCGGTCCGATCCAGCCGTTGCACAACGCGTAGAGGAACAACGAGCGCGCCAACCGATGCTTCAGGCTGCCGGTCGGATGGCTCGACTCGTCCTTCAGATACAGCTCGATCCCCGGATAGTGCGGCAGATCGATCGGGATCAGGTGGGTATCCGCGGACCGATTGAAGTCCGCCTCGATCCGGCGGACCGCCTGGTCCGTCCACTCCCGGCGCGCGAGATGAGGGCTCGGCATGGGCGTCAACTTAACATGAACCCGCCCGCGGCGGTGGATTTGACGCCGATCGATCCTTCGCGCGCCCCGTCGCCACCTTGCGGGCCGGCCGGGCGAGCGCCGGTCGCTTGACCCTTGCGCCATGCGCCTGCGGCCGGGCCTGGACGCGCGGCGAGTTAGGCGCGTCCGCCGATCACGGCCAGCGCCTCCGGCCGCAGCAGCGTCACGTTGCGGGCGCGGACCCGCAACCAGCCCTCGCGCTTGAGCACGCCGAACGAGCGGCTGACGGTCTCGAGGGTGAGACCCAGATGCCGGGCGATATCGCGGCGGCTCATGCTCAGACGGAATTCGGTCGGCGACAGTCCCCGCCGGGCCAGCCGCCGGGACATATCCGCCAGGAAGCGCGCCACGCGGCCGCGCGCATCGCACAGACTGAGCTGGCCGCGCAGCCGCTGGGACTCATCGAGCGCCCCGCCGAGCAGCCGCAGGATCTCGCGCCGCAGGCCGGGAAGTTGCTCGATCAGCGCCTCGAGCCCGCGCATCGGCATGCGGCAGTATTCGAGCGGCTCGAGCGCGGTCACGTCGCACGAGTAGACACCGGCGGCAAAACCTTCCAGTCCCACCGCCTCGCCCGGCAACACGAAGCCGTGGACCTGCTCGACACCCTCCAGCGTGACGCTGTGCGATTTGGCCGAGCCGCTGCGCACCACCAGCAGCGCGTCCATGGGCGCGCCACAATGCACCAGCGCCGATCCGGCCGACAACGGGCGGCCACGCTCGACGGCGCGCTCGAGCGCGAGCGCCTCGGCGAGCGGCAGATGCCCCGGCAGACACAGGGCGCGCAGCGTGCACTCGCTGCAGCTGACGCATGCCGGCGTGCCGGCACGCTTGGCGTGGAATCTCGTGTTCACGTCCGAAAGGATAGCGCTCCATGGGCCGGCGTATATTCCGGTTATCCGCACTTGACATCGGTCAAATTCCCGCGTTCGCGGCTCGTTACCATCTGGCCATGAATGCCTCGCCACCCGGGTGGGCGCTGCTCGCCGATCTCAATCCGCTCGGACCCCTGTTCGTCG
>JAJZZR010000183.1 GCA_021797465.1 Pseudomonadota bacterium
AACCTCGTGCAGTCAAACAGAGGCCGAAGCCTTTCCCGCGATTGCAGACAACCCGTCGCAGAGCGCGTCGAAACATCAGGTTATACGGACATCCGCGGAAACTAGCCGCTTAAACGAGTGCCATTCACCGGGGGAAAGATTGAAGTACGAGTGGCTGCTGATATTGACGACGGTCGGCTTGTTCGTCGTCGCGCGGTATTGGATGCGCAACTCCCCGCTGTTGAACAGCGTGAACGTGGCGGTCACATGCAAAGTGCCGGGATAACCTTCCTGGCCATTGGGACTGATGTAGGACAGTACGGCCGAGGCCCTCTTGCCACTGTGCACTGAATCGATCGTCCAGATGCGCTTGTCGAAGCCCTTCTTTCCGCCGTGCAGACTGTTGCCATCGTCGTTGATCGAGAGGTGATAAACGTGACCATCGAGTCTGAAGCGGCCATGGGCGATGCGATTGGCATAACGGCCTACGGAAGCGCCGAAGTAGTTGCCGTACTTCACGTAATCCTGCGGGTTCGAGAACCCGAGGACAATATCGCCAAGCTTGCCCTTGCGGTCGGGAGTGTAGATCGACTGGATGCGCGCGCCGAGGGTGATGATCCGCACCCGGATGCCCGCAGTGCTGGTGAGTTCCACCGAGTCGATGCGCTTGCCGTTGGCGAGGGTGCCGAATACGCCCCGCTGAGCCTGTGCGGCGCAGGCTTGACCGACCGCAGCCAATAAAGCGCCTCCCGCCGTAGCGGCCAGAATCCATTTCGAAAGTCTGTATTCAGTCACGATGGCCCCTCAATAACTTATTAATTGGCTTACCGGTGGCACAAGCCGGTCGCGTCAATACTCGGACAACTTGGCAGAAGCCGGCGGTAATTGCAAGAGCCCGCGGCCAGGCGATTCGTGGTGCTCCCCGTCGTTGCGTCCGGGTCGGTAACGGAATTTCCGCAGCTACGACCGGGCGGACGCGGACGGGAGCGCAACGGTGGGACAGCCGATTCCGAGCGCTGGACTCGGCTCGCAGCGTATCGGATCACCCGGGTGCGAGGGCGTCACCGCGAACACCTACAGGGGCGGCGACCAGGACGCGGCGGGGAGCTGCGCCAGGTGTTTACGGCGCCTGGAAAACTCTCGCGGCTGAGGGCCTCGATTTGCGTCGGCAGCGTAATTCCCGCGCCTAGCCGAATGAGGCCGCCGACGGACCGTCCTGAACGCGGTGCGACCGGCGGCAGAGTGGGCGACGCTGGCACTGGCCGTTCCATTGCATCTCACGTCCGTCCCGGCATGTCCGGGGGGGGGCGCCGGGCCGTGTCTGTCTGGACTGTACGGGAATTCCGCCGGGCACGCGCGACATCACCGACATACCGATATACGCCGGGAACGGACTGTTGACGAGACTGATATCGGTTTTCATGGGTCGACGTTTTTGTTCGTGCGAATTTTTCCGCTCGCGCGACGCGCTTCCCCTGGCCTGAGAACCCCTGGATTTCCTCACGGGCTGCGCCCAGGTGCCGAGCACCTGCTCGGCAGGCGGCGTAAAAGTCGCGCGTCATGCGCCATTTCGGACCAGTACACCCCGCCAAAGGACCGATACGGTACCCGCACCAGTGGGGGTGCGGCTGCTTCGCTGCACAGCGCTGCGCGATGATGTCGCGAACCCCCGAGCACACTTATGCCGCCGAGAGATGCTCGCGTAAGTATGGGCGCTCCGAGCGAGGACGATCGGCGTCGTCCGCTCGGCCGTGGCAATCGGCATGTCTGAGTAATTACCAGCAGGCGCTTGACAGCGCTCGGGGCGCTTCATAAACTGTCTGAGTTAATACAATCCGCCGAGCGCGCCGGGTGCCGCTCTCGGGACGGCGCGGTGGCGAGCAGTTGCTTTGGGGCCTTTGCATCCGACCGGAAATAGCCGCGCGAAGAGTCTTTAGGGACTTCGCGCCCGCGGTTATTTCGAACCGAATTTTCCGTCGTTGGTATTGGGGGGGGCAGATGAACAAGCATTTGAAGTGCGGTGCGGTGAGTGCCGTCGCGTTGGGATCGGCGTTTGCAACGGTGGCCTTCGCGCAGACTGTTCCGCCGAAGAACTCTCATAAAATTTCCGAAGTGGTGATCAGCGGGGTACGCAAGAGTCTGCGCACGGCGCAATCGCTCAAGGAACACTCGATCATGGTGGAAGATGCGATTGTCTCCCAGGACATCGGCAAATTCCCCGACAACAGCACCGCCGGGGCGCTGCAGCGTGTTACCGGCGTGCAGATAAAGAGGGACGCGGACGAAGCAACCACCGTACTGGTGCGCGGACTGCCGAATGTCGTGACGTTGATGGACGGGCACGACATCTTTACGACCACGGGACAATTCGAAGACCTGGCCGATATTCCCGCGCCACTGGTCAACCGCATAGTGGTATACAAGTCGAATGCCCCGAGCCTTCCCTCGGGTGGGATTGCCGGCACGATCGACGTGCGGCTGAACCGACCATTCGACTTTCCGGGACTCGTAGTGGCCGGCAGCGGTCAGGCACGCTACGAAGGTAATTCAGGAAAGATCGACCCAATCGGTAGTTTTTTCGCATCCGACCGGTGGAAGACTTCGTTAGGCGAGTTCGGCGCACTTGCGGCGTTTTCATATCAGCGCTCGCGATATCTGGAAGATCGAATCTTCAATTTTCTGCAGATTCCCGGTCCTGGGGGCAACTCAATGCCGTTAACCGTCGGCGGGATCGCCAATCCGGGCAACCGGCAGCGGCCGGCTGCAAACTATGCGCTGCAGTGGCAGCCTAGACCGGGCGTGCGGTTGTACCTCGAGGGTTTTTACTCCGAGTACGAGGACACTTATTCGGATGACTACTTCATCGGCATTCCCATCGCCAGTGCGCCGATCTCCTACAATGTGTTTCCGGGCACGCATGTCATTCAATCGTATACGGGCGCGAACGCTTACACGTTAACCAGCACGCAGGCGTACGTAAACCATTCGGAGACGTGGCAAAACGCCCTTGGGGGGAAATTCTCCATTGGCAGCAGGGACGTATTGTCCACCGACCTGTCCTTGACTAAGAGCGTCGATGACGGACGCTATGCGATCCTCGATACGCAGTTCACTGCGCCGACGATAACGACGAACTTCAACAACGGGGGAACGGGTACCCCGTTGGTGAATATCTCCGGCATCAACCTGCTCGACGGGTCCAACTTCTACCTGGCGCATCTTTTCTATAATCGTAATCACGACTACGGCCACGCCATCGCCTGGCGCCTCAACGACAGCTACGATTTCGTCTCCGGCCCCATCCGGTCGATCGAGGCGGGCGTGCGTATTTATCATCGCAAGGCGAGTTCGCAGTCGGGCAGTGGCAATGAAATCGTTTATCCGGCGTCCGCTGCGCCGCTGGCCGCCGCGAGCGTCCCGGGGCTCGGCTCGCTATCGCCGGGGAATTTCTACGGCGGCCTGATGGGCGTCTCGCAGTGGTTCGAGGGTAGCCCATCGTTCCTATTGAATAATACGAACACACTGCTCACGTTGTTCGATCAACCAACCGGCCCGGCACCATACGATCCGACGAATTATTTCAGCGCCGATGAGAACCGCTACGCATTCTTCGGGCAGGCGAAATTCTCGACCATGCTCGGAGCACACCGATTCGAGGGATTGATCGGCGGGCGTCTCGTGCACGCTGACGAGACGCTCGGAGCCTACGAGGAGACGACCATCGGCGGGGTGGTTGGTCCGCCGACGTTCGAGAACATCCACAACGTCAGCACGCAATTTTTGCCGAGCTTGAATACACGCCTGACATTGAAGCGCGGGCTGTTTCTGCGGTTCACGGCTGATCGGTCTTTGACCAGGCCGGCCTTCGCCGAGCAAAACCCGTCGGTTACGCTGAACACTCCGGGGCCGACCTTGCTTGGCGCCGGAGCAGGCGGCAATCCAAATCTCGGCCCGATAACCTCGGACAACTACAATCTTGCCCTCGAGTGGTATTTCGCGCCGGTAGGGTCGATTACCGGTACGCTCTTTTATAGCGGGCTCAACGGATATATACAGACTTACGCGGAAAACCAGACGGTCAACGGCATAAACTACAATATCAGCCGGCCGCGCAATACCGGTAGCGGCGCGCTGTACGGAGCGGAATTTGCGTATCAGCAGTTCTTTAAATTCGTCCCGAACTGGCTGCGCGGCATTGGTGCGCAAGTAAACTACACGTACATAGACGCCCATACCCTGTCGCCACCGCTGAATCCAAAGAATCTAGAACCGAGCGGAACCAATGTTGGCGTCAGCGTACAGCAGCCGCTGGTCAACGTATCGCGCAACTCGTTCAATGTGGTGGCGATGTACGAACGAAACAGAGTGTCGCTGACACTTGCCTATAATTGGCGCAGTTCGTTCGTCGACAGCTACAACAACGGTGCCGGGGTGTTGGAACCGCCGACGGTGTACGTAAAGCCAATTGGCGATCTGGACTTCGATGCGTCATACAAGCTGGATCGACACCTCGTTTTGACTCTCGCGGCGAGAAATCTGTTGAATTACAATTTCCAGAGCTATTTCGGCAATGCCTATCTGTTCCCACAGGATACGCGCCAGTATGACCGGATGATCATGGCCGGATTCCGCTTCCGGTTCTGATTTGCGCGTGCAATCGCCGGTGACGGCGGGCGGCAAGATGCCGCATCAGACGGGAGAGCAAGAGGAGGAATAGTCGTGGCTAGGCGTGCGGAGCACGCCGACGCCTGCCGCGGGGCCGCCTGCGCGGCGATGAGACCTGGGTCGTATCGAGCAGCGCCAGGGACACCAGCTCGGTCATCGCCTCGCGGGCAGCCGCCGCATCGCCCGCGGCAACTGCGTGATAGACCCTCTCATGGTCGGGTAGGGGGTCGCGGGGGAGCGGCTTCTTGCGCTGCTTGAAAATGGTCGTCCAGGTGACCGCAGCGGAGACGCCGCTCGTCAAAGAGACGAGAAACGGATTTCCGGAAGCTTCGAGCAAAGTCTGGTGGAAGTCGCAATCGGCCTGCTGACCGGCATTGACTGCAAGCGAATGCGCCGTCATGCGTTCGAGCGAATCGCGCAACGCCTGCAACTGCTGTGCGGTGCGTCGCTCGGCGGCGAGCGCGGCGGCGGCAGGCTCGACGATAGTGCGCAGCTCGAACAGCCCTTTGAGCAGCGGCTCGTCAGGAGTGCCGCTGAAGATCCAGGAGATGACATCGGGATCGAGCAGGTGCCAGCGGTGCGGCACTGTCACGCACGTGCCGCGCCGCGGCCGTGACTCGATCAATCCCTTGGCGGCTAGAATGCGCACCGCTTCCCGGTAGGCGGTACGCGATACCTTGAGGCGCTCGCTCGCCTCGATTTCCCCGTCCAGCACCTGCCCTGGTACGATCCGGCCGGCAACGATCCGCATGCCGATGTCACGTGCAACTGTACCATGTAGTCGCAGAGTGCGTCGGCGCTCGCTGGTGGACGGGAAAAGGTTCTGCAGGGGCATGTGAAAAGTATACGCGATGCAGGCGCATTTGGTGCCATTGCCGCTCGAACCGCCGGGCAGCAGCCCGCCTGGCGTGCTATATTGTCTGATTATTACGATGTATGGTCACGACTGTTCGAGTATATTCCGGCGAGCGTCGTGCGGTGTGACCCGGCCTCGTGTTCGCTCGCGCCACGACGCGCGCGACCGTTTGCCGTAGCAGACCGGCCGCAGGAGGAATGAGGCGCTTTAGGCGGCGAATAGAGAAAAACAGCGCCATGTCATGCGGGGTACGCAGGACCAATTCGAGCAATTTCGCGGCAGAACCGCTACTGTTATCTGTTTACCGCTTTTTAATGACGGTGCCCGACGAGCTGGTCTGTCCGGCGCCCGCGTACCGGGCACCACCGGGGGCGGCGAGGACACGAAATCGTACAGCCTCGAGCGTGCTGAACCAGCGGCGCGAAGACCTCGCGCTGTCACAAAGAGTGACGCGGGGTGTGCGCCAAGGGCGCGCACGGTGGCCTGGAATGAGTCAGCCGCCTCGCGGCGGTGTGCATTCCATGGGTGGGGTCGGTTGGCTGCCGCAGTGCGGCCTGCACGGTGCGCGAGCGGTTCGTGCGGCGGGGTGCTGCCGTGGCTCAGTCGGAACTATGTTGCCTGATTCGGTGCGTCGGCTACGTCGACGAAGTACACGGCATAGCGTTCGTGGGCAACGCGGTAGTAGGGCACGAGCCGGACATCGGTCGGACGTCCTACGCCATGTGTGTGCCAGACGAGGGGCTGCAGCGGGTCTGGCTTGACCCAGCTTTCCGCGGGCCGTTGGCCGACCGCCAGGCGATGAACGACGGGCGGATCAGGTACCTTCGCCCACTCCAGCTGGTCGCCATCGGCATAGGGGATAGGAGGATTCATCAATGCATCGCCGAACACCGCGGCAAGCACGGTGGGACCGGCAAGAATGGCGAACGTCGAGGGATGATGAGCCATGCGCTCGATTCGCAGCGGCATGCTTAGCTCAATCTCGATAACGTCCCCATCGTGCCACTCACGCGTAAGGTCGAGAAACCGGCCCGGC
>JAJZZR010000511.1 GCA_021797465.1 Pseudomonadota bacterium
ATGGCTCGGCGATTTCATTCGCATTACCTCACGCTCCTGCTGCTGGCAGTGGTGACCCTCGGATACGGCCAGCAGGTCTGGGCGTGTCCCATGATGCTGTCCCCAACTCCGGTACCGATGCGCTGCCCCATGACGGGTCACCGAATGCCGATGCCCCGTGGCGGCGCGTCGTTGCCTTACGGAGTCTCGTGCGGGATGACCGGCGCCTGTGGGTGGGTGCCGGCGGGTCCGGCGGCTCGGGTCGCCGGGATTGAAGTCCGCCATGCGCATGCCGTCGCTCCGTCCGCGCCGGCATGGATTGCGACCTCTCCTGTGGGGACGCATCGAAGGCCGCCACCGCAGGGTCCCCCGCGCACGGCCACCGCCTCATCGGCGGGGCGCGGTACCTATCTTTCGACCCTCCGTCTGAGACTCTAACACTCCACGTTGCGGATCGGTGCTCGCACGCCAAGCGTGTGCGGGCACGTCATCGTTTGGGATCTGCAAACGGAGTGTCTTGTGCGTCATCATTCGGAATGTCTGACCGGCGTGGTCGGCTTGGCATTGCTCCTCGTCGTGAGCGCAACTCATGCCGCCGATCTCGCGCACCGGGACCGTTATGTGCCGCTGCCGGCGCCGCTGACGGCTGAATCGTTCACCGCCGCGGTGCTTGCGCGGAACGCGGGTCTCTCGGCCATGCGGCAAGCGCTGGTCGCGGCGGTCTCCAGCATCCGGCCGGCCGGCGCGTTGCCCGATCCGATGCTGAGCGTATCGGCGGCGCCGCGTACTTTCGGCAACGCCATGGGAACGGGCGAGGACATCGAGGTGAGTCAGGCGCTGCCCTGGTGGGGCACGCTCGCAGCGCGCAAGGAGATCGCACAAGCGGATGCGGAGGTGGCGCGCCACGACCTCGAGGCGCTGCGGCTGCGCCTCGCGGCCACAGCGCGAGGGGCCTTTGCAGACTGGGTGTACGCTCACCGCGCACTCAGGATCAATGCCGCCAACCAATCCGTCCTCGCCGAGCTGCGGCGCATCGCCTCGGTGCGCTACGCGACGGGCAAGGCGCCGCAAGCCGATGTGTTGCAGGCGGAGGTTGAGCGGACTGTGCTCGCGCAGCAGCAGCTTAAGTGGCAGCGGAAAATCGCCGTTGTTGCAGCGCGCATGAACGCACTGCTCGATCGGCCACCAACCTCCCCGATTCCACTGCCCGCGGCCTTGCCCGCGCCGGCGCATCTGCCGTCCGAAGCGGCGCTCCTGCAGCGGGCGCTGACCCACCCGCAGCTCAAGGCGCTCGAAGCGCAAGAACACGCCGCTCGGGCGAAAGCGACGCTCGCGGGAAAGCAACGTTTCCCGCAATTGCAGGTGAGCGCCGGCTACAACAGCATGTGGTCGGACCCGGCCATGCGGCCGATGGTGGGACTGTCCTTCACGGTCCCGCTCGATCAAGGCAAGTACCGCGCGGAGATCGATGCCGCTCATGCGCAGGCTCGGCGGGCCGGATACGATCTGGAGAGCGCGCGCGCAACGCTTCTCGCGGATCTCTCGGCAGCCTACGCCTCGACGCGTGAGGCGGCGCAGTCACTTGCTCTCTATCGAGACGACCTCGTGCCGCTCTCGCGCGATGCGCTCGATGTGGCGTTGAGCGAATACGGCAGCGGCCGGGGCGGCTTTCTCGAGGTACTGACCGCCGAGCAGCACCAACTCGACACCGAGCTCGGACTCGCCCGCGCGCAATCGGAGTACTTCGATCGGTGGGCCGAGCTCGAGCGACTGAGCGGAAGAGGGCTTGCGATGCCGAACGTGACGGGGACCTCGCCATGAAGACGAATTACCGCATCGCATTTTTCACGGCGCTGGGTGTCAATCTGCTGCTCCTCGCCAGCGCGGGAGCACTGTGGTGGCGCTCGCATTCGGCGGCGGTGTCGCAGGTCGCCCCGGCGGCGACCGCGGCTTTGGCGCCTCCGGCGAGTGCAAGAGTCGGCAATGGCGAGCCCTCGCAGGAGTCGCCGCTTGCGCCGGTGCAAATCTCCTCGCAACAACTGCAGCGTATCGGGGTCAGGATCGGGGAGGTTCGGCGCCAGTCCGTCAGCGACGTGATCCGCACGACAGGCAGTGTCGCGATCGACGAACGAGGGCTCGCGTACGTGCAGGTGCGCTTCGCGGGCTACATCCAGAAGGTGTTCGTCGATTCGACCTACCAGTACGTGCGCAAGGGACAGCCGCTCTTCACCATCTACAGCCCCGAGCTCTTGTCCACCGAGCGCGAGTACCTGCTGGCACGGGAAAGTCAGCGACGGCTTGCACGCAGCCCCGACCCAGCGGTTGCGCGCGATGCGGCCTCGCTGGTGGATGCCTCGGCCGAACGGCTTGCGCTCTGGGGTGTCCCGCGCCGGGAAATCGAGCGACTGCGCGCGACGGGGCGGATCAGACGCGATCTGGTCATCGACTCGCCGGTCACCGGGTACGTCACGCAGCGCGAAGCGCTACCCAACGCGTACGCCGAGCCTGGAACACGTCTCTACACGGTGGCGAATCTCTCGACGATCTGGGTATTTGCCCACGTATTCCAGAACGACCTCGGGCGGCTCAAGGTCGGCGATCGGGCACGCCTCACCGTCGACACGTACCCGGGGCGGCGCTTCACCGGCCGGGTAGATTTCATCTACCCCGAGATCGACCCCTCGACCCGCACGGCACGGGTGCGCCTGCGATTTGCGAACCCCACCCTGAAGCTCGTGCCGGGCATGTTCGTCAACGTCTCGCTCGAGTCCCCGATGGGCGAGCAGGTGGTGATTCCGACCTCGGGGGTGCTGCAGACGGGCACCCGGCAGATCGTGTTCGTGGACCGCGGCGACGGGGATTTTGCGCCGCGCGAAGTGCGCCTCGGCGCCGAGGTCGACGGTGAGTACATCGTTCTGAAGGGTTTGAAGCCCGGTGAGCGCATCGTCACCTCGGCGAATTTCCTCATCGATTCCCAAAGCCAGCTTGGGGCCGCGTTGTCCGCCTTCGCACCGCCGCCCGCGGTGCCCCAGGCCGCGGGTGCTCCACAGGTACATCTCGCCGTATCGCTGCAGCCTAATCCTCCGCGTGTGGGCCGTAATCTCATCCGCGTGACGCTCACCGACCTCAAGGGCGGGCCGGTGGAGGGTGCGCAGGTGAGCGCGACGTTCGTGCTGCCGGGGATGCCGTCCATGGGGATGGCGGGCAAGCAGGTTGCGGTGCAATTGAGTCCAGTCGAGAACGGCGCGTATCAGGGCTCGGTGACCCTGACGGGAGGCGGCACCTGGCAAGTCGCGGTCGTGGCCCGAAAGGGGAGTCAGGTCTTGGCCACCCAGCGGCTGTCGGTCGATGCGGCGGGGGGGATGTAGATGATCGCCCGAATCCTGCGCTGGTGTGCGGCGAACCGCTTCCTCGTCTTCACCGGGACGCTGCTTGCGATTGCGGCGGGGCTTTGGTCGCTGAGGCACATCCCGATCGATGCGCTGCCGGACATCTCCGACGTCGAGGTCGTCATCCACACCCGCTGGACGGGCCAGCCACCGAACTTGATCGAAGATCAGGTGACCTATCCCATTGTCACGACGCTGCTCGCCGCGCCGCGGGTGAAGGCGGTACGCGCCCAGACGATGTTCGGCGATTCGTACGTGTTCGTCGTGTTCAAGGACGGGACGAATCTCTACTGGGCCCGCTCGCGCGTACTCGAGTACCTGCAGCAGATCGAGGGTCGCCTCCCGCCAGGGGTTCACCCCGAGATGGGACCGGACGCGACCGCCGCCGGTTGGGTCTACGAATATGCGCTCGTCGACCACAATCACCGCTACAGCCTCGCCGACCTGCGCACCCTTCAGGACTGGTCCCTGCGCTATCAGCTCGAGACCGTGCCCGGGGTGGCGGAGGTCGCCTCGATCGGCGGCTTTGTCCGCCAGTATCAGGTGAATCTCGATCCCGACAAGCTGCGCGCCTACGACATCCCGCTCTCGAGAGTGATCGAGCGCATCCGTGCGAGCACCAATGAGGTCGGCGGTGGGGTGCTCGAGCTCTCGGGCGCCGGGTACATGGTGCGCGGGCTTGGGTACATCCGATCACTCAAGGATCTCGCCGACATCCCGGTGGCCGTCAAGAACGGCACGCCGGTGCTGGTGAAGGACCTCGGGGTGGTGAATTTCGGTCCCGCGCCCCGCCGCGGCGTTGCGGAGTGGCAGGGCGAGGGGCAGACCGTCGGCGGCATCGTCGTGATGCGCTACGGCGAGAACGCCCTCAAGGTCATCCAGGCGGTGAAGGCGAAACTCGCCGCCATCGCCCCCTCACTCCCGCCCGGCATCACGATTCGCACGGCCTACGACCGCTCTGGTCTCATCGAGGCGTCGGTCCACACCCTCGAGCGCGATCTCATCGAAGAGGCGCTGGTGGTGAGCTTGGTGATTGTGCTCTTCCTGTGGCATTTCCGCTCGGCGCTGATCCCGATTCTCTCCATCCCGATCGCGGTCATCGCCGCGTTCATCCCGATGTACTTCCTGCACGTCTCGAGCAACATCATGTCGCTCGGGGGCCTCGCGCTCGCGATCGGGGTGCTGGTCGATGCCGCCATGGTGATGGTTGAAAACGGCTATCGGCGGCTCGCCGAAGCGGATGCCGGCACCGAGGGGGCGCCGGCCCGCGAGCCCTCGGGCGAGGCCGGGGGAGAGGGAAATGCTGCGCCCATGACCCCCGCGCCTCAGGCTCGCCGCGCGTTGCTCCTTGGCGCCGCGGAGCAGGTGGCCCCAGCGCTCTTCTTTTCGCTCATCATCATCATCGTCTCGTTCCTTCCGGTATTTCTCTTGAAGGGTCCGGAGGGACGACTTTTCACGCCGCTCGCCTGGACCAAGACGCTCGCGATCGCCTGCTCGTCGATTCTCGCAATCACGCTGGTGCCGCTGCTGATGCCGCTTTTCATCCGCGGTCGACTGCGGCCCGAATCACGCAATCCGATCTCCCGCATAACCCGTGCGCTGTACCTGCCGGTGCTCAAGCTCTGCCTGCGTTATCGCCGGACGGCTCTCGTTGTGGCCGTGATCCTCTTCGCGCTGACGGTGCCGCTCGCTGAACGCATTGGCAGTGAGTTCATGCCGACGCTCTACGAGGGTTCGCTGCTTTATATGCCGACCGCTCTGCCCGCGATCTCGATCACGCAAGTCACTCAGCTCCTGCAGGAACAGGACCGAATCATCCGCTCGTTCCCGGAGGTCAAGTCCGTCTTCGGCACCGCAGGGCGCTCGGACAGCGCGCTCGATAACGCTCCGCTCAGCATGTTCGATACCACCATCATGCTGAAGCCCCGCCGGCAATGGCCCGCCGGCATGACCTACGAGAAGTTGATTGCGCAGATGAATGCGAAACTGCAATTTCCCGGTCTCACTAACACCTGGACCATGCCCGTCGCCGGCCGTCTCGATATGGAACTCACGGGCCTCAAGACACCCGTGGGCCTGAAGATCCAGGGGCCCAATCTCGCGGGGATCGCCCGAGTGGACCAGCGCATCAGCGATTTACTCACCGGACTGCCCGGTGTCGCGTCCGTATACGCCGAACGTGTCTTACAAGGTCTTTACATCAACATCGCGGTCCACCGGCTCGAAGCGGCCCGTTACGGCCTCACCGTGAGCGACGTCCAACGCGCCATTGAGTCCGGTATCGGGGGGGAGGAGATCGCCGAGACGGTGCAGGGCCACGAGCGCTTTCCCATCGACGTGCGCTACGCCTACGACTTCCGCAACGACCTCCCAAAGCTCGAGCAGGTCGTGATCGTCACCCCGACCGGCGCCCAGATCCCGCTCGGCGAGGTGGCGACGCTTACGTTCTCTCGGGGACCGTCCATGATCCGGGACGAAGGCGGGCAGCTCACCGGGTATGTGTACCTGAACCTCAGCACCTCGAACTACGGCGGCTTTGTCGCGCGCGCCAACCGGATCCTTCGCGAGAAGCTCACGCTGCCCCCGGGATACACGTACAAGTGGTCCGGCCAATACAAGTTCGAGCTGCAGGCGAAACGGCGCCTCGAGCTCATCCTGCCGGTCATCTTCGTGGTGATCTTCCTGCTCCTGTATCTCCTGTTCCGCTCCGTGGGCGAGGCGGCCTTGCTTTTTTTTCCCGTCTTTTTCGCACTCATCGGCGGCCTCCTGCTGCAATGGTTGCTCGGCTATGAATTCAGCGTCGCGGTAGCCGTTGGGTATATCGCACTCTTTGGTATCGCCGTGGAGACCGCGGTGGTCATGCTGGTCTACCTGCGGGGCGCGCTCGAGGCGCGCCTGAAATCGCACCGTACCCTCACGCGCGAGGACCTCACAGGGGTCGCGATCGACGGGGCGGTGCTGCGGTTGCGTCCGGTGCTCATGACCGTCTGCGCCGTCATCGGCAGCCTCGCGCCCATTCTCTGGGAGACGGGGATCGGCTCGGATGTGATGAAGCCGATCGCCGCGCCAATCGTTGGCGGCATGGTGACCGCGACGATTGCCGTGATGATCCTGGTACCGATCCTGTT
>JAJZZR010000231.1 GCA_021797465.1 Pseudomonadota bacterium
GATCCGACGCTGCTGTTCACCAATGCCGGCATGGTTCAGTTCAAGGACGTTTTCCTTGGCAAGGAGAAGCGTGACTTCACGCGCGCCACCAGCAGCCAGCGCTGCGTGCGCGCCGGCGGCAAGCACAACGACCTCGAGAACGTCGGATACACGGCCCGGCATCACACGTTCTTCGAGATGCTCGGAAACTTCTCGTTCGGCGACTACTTCAAGCGCGAGGCGATCGGTTTCGCCTGGGCGTTTCTCACCGAGACGCTGCGGCTCGATCCGGCCCGACTGTGGGTGACGGTGTACCGCGATGATGACGAGGCGGCCGACATCTGGCTGAAGGAGATCGGGGTGCCGGCCGAGCGCTTCGCGCGCATGGGCGAGAAATCCAATTTCTGGGCCATGGGCGATACCGGGCCCTGTGGTCCCTGCAGCGAGATCTTCTACGACCACGGGGCCGGGATCCCCGGGGGGCCGCCCGGGTCTGCGGACGAGGACGGCGACCGATTCGTCGAGATCTGGAATCTGGTGTTCATGCAGTTCGACCGGGCCGCCGACGGCACACTCATCCCGCTCCCCAAGCCCTCGGTCGACACGGGCATGGGCCTGGAGCGCATCTCGGCGGTGTTGCAGGGTGTGCACTCGAACTACGATATCGATCTGTTCCGCAAGTTGATCGCGGCGGCAGCAGAGCTCGTCGGCGCCTCGGATCTGGGCTCGAGCTCGCTGCGGGTCATCGCCGACCACATCCGCGCCTGTACGTTCCTTGTGATCGACGGCGTGCTGCCCTCCAACGAGGGCCGGGGGTATGTGCTGCGACGCATCATTCGCCGCGCCGTCCGCCACGGCTACAAGCTCGGCATCGAGGAGCCGTTCTTCTACAAGCTGGTGGCGGTGCTCGAGCGCGAGATGGGCGGAGCGTATCCGGAGCTCACCGCGGGCCGGGCCCAGGCCGAGCGAGTGCTCGAGCACGAGGAGGAGCGCTTTGCCGAGACTCTGGTCAAGGGTATGGCATTGCTCGACGAGGTGATCGCCGGACTGTCCACGGGCGGCGCCGCGGGAACCGGGGTGGTTATCCCGGGCGAAGTGGTCTTCAAGCTCTACGACACGTACGGCTTCCCCGCCGATCTGACCGCGGACATCGCGCGCGAGCGCGGTCTGGCCGTCGATCAGGCCGGATTCGATGCAGCCATGAAGACTCAGCGGCGCCGCTCCCAGGAGGCCAGCAAGTTTGGCGTCGATCTGCGCGGCGTCGCGGCCATCGACACGCGTACGACGTTTGAGGGCTATGCGGCGCTCACAGTCGAGGGACGTGTCGCGGCGCTGCTGAAGGACGGTGCGCCGGTGGAGCAGATCGCAGCCGGCGATCGCGCCGAAGTGGTGCTCGATCACACACCGTTCTACGCCGAATCGGGCGGGCAGGTCGGCGATACGGGCACGCTGACGGCCGCCGGAGTGCGCTTCGACGTGGAAGATACGATCAAACACGGTGCCGCGTACGCGCATGTCGGTCGCTTGAGCGAGGGCCGCATCCGGGTGGGAGACAGGCTCGGCGCCGCGGTTGACGGCGCTCGCCGGCGCGCCACGGCGCTCAATCATTCCGCAACCCATCTGCTGCACGCGGCGCTGCGCAAGACGCTCGGCACGCATGTTCAACAGAAGGGCTCGCTGGTCGCGCCCGACCGTTTGCGATTCGATTTCTCGCATCCGCAGCCGGTGACTGACGAGGAGCTCGCGGTCATCGAGCGGTTGGTGAATGAACAGATCCGGGCCAATGCGCCGGCGGAAACCCGGGTGATGGACTATGAGAAAGCGCTCGCCACCGGGGCAATGGCCCTGTTCGGCGAGAAATATGACAAGGACGTGCGGGTACTGCGAATCGGGGACTTCTCGATCGAGCTGTGCGGCGGCACTCACGTGCAGCGCGCCGGCGACATCGGCCTGTTCAAGATCGTCAGCGAGAGCGGCGTCGCCTCGGGCGTGCGCCGTATCGAGGCGGTCACGGGAGAGGGCGCCATCAAGCTCGTGGAGCAGAATGACGCGCTGCTGAAGGATCTCGCACAGCTCGTGCGCGGCTCGCGCGAGGAGCTGAAGGACAGGGTGCGAGAGTCACTCGAGCGAACCCGGCAGATGGAGCGCGAGATCCGTACGCTCAAGGACCGTCTGGCTTGCGGCCAGGGCACGGATCTCGCCGCGGGCGCGCGGGACGTGCAGGGGATCAAGGTCCTCGCCGCGCAGATCCCCGACGCCGATGCCGCCACGCTGCGAGGCGCGGTCGATCGGCTCAAGGAGACGCTCAAATCGGCTGTAATCGTTCTGGCCTCGGTCCAAGGCCCGGAGAAGGTCGTACTGGTGGCCGGTGTAACCTCAGACCAGACGGCACGCATCAAGGCAGGTGAGCTTGTGGGAGCCATCGCGAGCCGCCTCGGCGGCCGGGGCGGCGGCCGCGCGGATTTTGCCCAGGCTGGGGGTAGCAATCCGGCTGCGCTCGAGTCGGCGCTGGCCGACGTCCCCGACTGGGTGAGCCATCGTCTGAGCGGTTGAAAAAGGGCTTGACATCCCGGCCCGACCTGTTCCAAAGGGTGTAGAGTGGCTTGGGAGGAGGAGATCGAGCCATGCTCATTTTGACCAGACGAGTCGGGGAGACGCTGATGATCGGCGACGAAGTGTCGGTCACCGTGCTCGGCGTCAAGGGCAATCAGGTTCGGATCGGAATCCAGGCGCCGAAGAGTGTTGCGGTCCACCGAGAAGAGATCTACCGGCGCATCCAGCGGGAAAAGCAGCAGCCCGCCGGGGATCACCATCCGGGCTCGGGCCTGGGCTCGCAGCGCGAACCCGACGACGACGAGGCGGACTCACCCGTAAAGGACGTGGTGCTCTGAGCCCAGCCGGCGCTCGAACGTCCCATTCCTCGGGCGCTTTCGGTATCATGCGCCCCTCCTGGCGGGGCAGCGGGCGACTTTTTTTCCGCAAAAGATTGAGCCGCCGCAGAGAAGGTGCGGCCAGCGACCGCGCCGGGACGGTTTGGGCTGACGCCCATCCCGGGACGAAGCGGGCACCGGCCTCACGGGGGCCGGGCCTGTGCCGGTTCGAATGAAACGAATGCGGAGAGATGGCCGAGTGGTCGAAGGCGCACCCCTGCTAAGGGTGTAAGGGTCAAAAGCCCTTCGAGGGTTCGAATCCCTCTCTCTCCGCCAATCCTACCTCTTACCCCGTCTGATACCTGCAGACCCTGAAGCTGAAAACCTGAAAAATCAGCTGACTAGCTTCTCATGGCATCCGATAGCGTCAGTTGACAGCTTACCAGAACCTGGGGTAAATGCAAGGGTAGTTTTACCGATTTGGGGTAACTACCTGTGTCCGCCCTCACAGAACTGGCGATCCGCAACGCCAAAACGCGCGAGAAGCCCTACAAGCTCTACGACGAGCGGGGCCTATATCTCATCGTCCGGCCCGACGGCGCCCGCTGGTGGCGATACCGATACGCCGTGGGCGGAAGGGAAAAGCTGCTGTCGCTGGGTACCTATCCGGACGTGTCGCTGCGAAGAGCGCGTGAGAAGCGGGACGAGATGCGCCGGCAGGTGGCCGATGGGGTGGACCCGGCGGTCCGGCGCCGTGCAGACAAGATCGCCGCAGCCGATACCTTCGGCGCCGTCGTCGAAGAATGGCTCCGGGTTAAGAGGTCAGCTCTCACCGAGAGCACCTGGCAACGGGAACGCCACGAACTGACCGTCCTTGCCGCTCCGCTCGCGGGGCGACCGATCGCGCAGATCGAGGCGCCGGAACTCTTGGCGGTCTTGCGACGGCTCGAGGCGCGGGGGGTCGTCGACACCGCGCACCGGGTGCGCGCCGCTGTCGGGCGGGTCATGCGATTCGCGATCGCCACCGGGCGCGCCAAACACGACATCAGCCACGACCTGCGCGGTGCCCTCGCCCCTCGGAAACCCGAGAGTTATGCCGCCATCACGGAGCCCGCAAGGATCGGAGAACTGCTGCGCAGCATCGATCAATACCGCGGACAGCCGCAAACCATCGCCGCTCTCAAGCTCGCACCGTACGTCTTTTGCCGCCCTGGCGAAGTGCGATGGGCAGAGTGGTCGGAATTCGTCCTCGATGGTGAAACGCCAGAATGGCGAATCCCCGAGCAAAAAATGAAAATGCGAGAAGAACACTTGGTCCCGCTCGCCCGCCAGGCAGTGGCGATCCTGCGCGGACTCCAGCCGATCACGGGGTACGGACGGTATGTTTTCCCGGCGCTGCATACGAGTCTCCGTCCAATTTCTGAAAACACCATCAACCAAGCGCTGCGGCGGATGGGGTATGGCGGCGATGAAATGACGGGCCACGGCTTCCGAGCGATGGCGTCGACGCGCCTAAATGAGATGGGCTATCCGACCGACCCGGTAGAGTTGCAGCTCGCGCACAAAGAGCGCAACAAAGTCCGGGCGGCATATAACCGAGCACTCCGCCTCGCCGAGCGCCGCAAGATGATGCAGGAGTGGGCAGATTATCTCGATGGGCTGAAGGCCGCGAGGGCATGAGGCCGTCCCGCGCGGAAAAAGCACGCGCCGCAGAAGCAATCCAGGCGCTCGGTTTCGATGCCGCAAGGTACGATTGCAGCAGCATGGATGCCATAGATTGGTGGGTCTGTC
This sequence comes from Pseudomonadota bacterium, assembly GCA_021797465.1. GTDB lineage: Bacteria > Pseudomonadota > Gammaproteobacteria > Steroidobacterales > Steroidobacteraceae > 13-2-20CM-66-19. Next base: position 4,641 of record JAJZZR010000231.1, read on the forward strand.
TGCAATATCGGAGCCATCTGCGGGCGATGCTCATGGTGTATTCCAATATCGATGATGTCACACAGCCAATGTTGATCGCGCGTGATCCGGTAGTCGAGGCCGGTTACAAGCACTTGCATACTGCGACATCTCACCTGCGCCCGGTCCAGCGTATGATCATGCTGACAGACGCCTCAAATACAGATGCCAGTAAACTACGACGGCCGCAGATCCAAGCTCTGTTTGCCGACCCGTTACTACCATCGTTGCGCCGCGAGGTGCGTGCGGCGATGGCCGCCGCAAGCATGACACTATCGGACATAGAACGACCTGGGACAATGTGGACGTCCGTCAACTTCCCGGTCGATCTGCGCATGGGGGACGACGTGCTGATCGAGAGTTTCCGTCGCTGGCTCGCGGCGACCCGGCAGCATCTCGCGGCGACCGGCATCACTCCCAAAATTGAGCCCCGCGCGCCGCTGGAACGATGGAGCACGTACCGGGTATTGGGGTACCTCGACCTGCAGCTCATTCGGGATGCACTCGAGATAGATGTCACAGAGACCATGATCGGTCGACTCTTATTCCCGCGAAATTCAGAACGCGCTGACCCGGATCGGATGCGCAAGACGGTGCGCGAACTCGCCAATGACCTGATGTCATATCAGGCGCTGGTGATGATGGGATATGAAGTGCAGCGACTGACACACCTCCATCCGCCTTGCTCCCGCCCGCATCAGGAGTAGAAACCCGGCATTTTCAGTCGGATTGATCTTGCCTTATTAGCGTCTGCCCGCCGCGTCTAGCCTGCGTCCATCAGGTAACGTACGAGAATGGACGATGAGGGCGGACAGCATAGTGACGGCGGACCCACCGACCCGACTACTCGGGATAAAAGAGGTGCGAGCGCTGACAGGCGTCAGCATAGACACCATCTATAGATGGGGGCGCGAGGGGAAGTTTCCCGTGCGCATCGAAATCGGCGAGCGGTGCTCACGCTGGCGCGAAGATGAGATCCGCGCATGGATTGAGGCGCGCTCTGCGGAGCGCGATGGACAGTATGGACCGGCGACGACTACCTCGGTCTCCCCTCAGACTGCCCCTGCTGCCGCGCCACCCCGCCGACGGGGACGGCCCGCGGAGGCTGAGCGGGTTGCGCGGCGCGCGACTGGAGGTGCGCGATGAGAGCACCCACCACCATGACGGCGGGCGAACACAAGGCGTGGGCCGTTGGCTTGCTCCGGGGACAGAGCGAGGGGTATGAGGCCGGGCGGACGGAAGCGCATGCGAGCGGTCCCGTTCCCTGGCCGGATCCGCCCGACAGTGCCGCATACCACGGTCTCGTGGGGGAGATAGCCAGGATCATCGAGCCGCAGACGGAGGCAGACCCGGCGGCCATCCTGTTCCAGACACTGGTGACGATGGGCGCGACGATAGGTCGTGGCCCGCATGTGCGCGTGGAAGGCGACCAGCACCATGCTGTCCTGTACGTTATCATCGTTGGAAAAACCAGTAAGGCTCGCAAGGGTACGTCCGCCGGACGAGTGAAAGAGATCTTCTCCCGGTCCAGGTATTGGCCTGGGACGGTGGAGGGATTGTCGAGCGGTGAGGGCCTGAAGTATCACGTAAGGGATTCGGTCGAGCGCAATGAAGAGGTGATAGACGAGGGAGTCGTCGACAAGCGACTCCTGGTGGAGGAATCAGAATTTGCCGGTTCCTCAGCAGAATCTGTGGGCGTGTTCGGGCTCGGGTAGAGCGCCAAGTTTATGATACAACATGACTTTTATCGCCCTGTAGGTTCGAAAGCCGTACGATCTTCTGAGATTCGCTTTCAACCG
>JAJZZR010000037.1 GCA_021797465.1 Pseudomonadota bacterium
ACATCCTGAGGAGTGGATCATGCTCAAAAAGATTCCCGTCAAGCCGCGAACCGCGCAGGCTCCCGCCCAATCCCCCTCCGTCGCCCCGACGATTGCCGGGCGGAAAACCTGCAATCCGGAGGGCATCGGCCTCTCGCACTATGTGCTGATGGACAAGAAGGTCGCCAAGTGAATGCCAGTCTGCCGGCCGGGGCACATCCCAGCCCGGCGTTGACTCCCCTGGACATCGGGCACCCCGTGTACGCCGCCCTCATCGATCCCGATACCGCTTTCTGGGCCCTGGTGGACAAAACGCGAGTGGCCGACACGCTGGCCGGTGGAGAGCTGCTCGGGCTCTATCGCCAGCAGTCCGATGCGTGCAGGCGCGAGCTGCAGGCGCTGCGCTTCGAGTTACAGCCGTCAGGGGTGTATTTCAATCCCACCGAGCGCTGTAATCTCAATTGTGCCTACTGCTACCTGCCCGTGGCTCAGCGTAGGGGCGGCCGGCACATGCGCTCGGATGTCCTGATCACCTCGCTCGGCCGATTGCGCGATTATTTCCGCTCGATCATGCCCGACGGGCGCAAGCCCCGCGCCATTTTCCATGGAGCCGAACCGCTGATGAATCGGGATGCGGTGTTCGCCGCCATCGAGGCGTTCGCCGACGATTTCGTCTTCGGCATCCAGTCCAACGGCACGCTCCTCGACGATCGCGCGGTGGATTTTCTTACGACGAGAAATGTCAGCATAGGGCTGTCGCTCGATGGCCCGTTTGCGGGCATTACCGACGCCACGCGGCGTACCTGGAGCGGCAGGAGCGTGCACAATCGAGTGCTGTCGGCGATGGATCGCCTGCGAGGCTATGGCATGTGGAGCGTCATCACCACCTGTACCACTGAGAATCTGCCGTATCTGACTGCCATGGTTGAGCTGTTTCACGCCCGGGAGGTGTCGACCTGCATGCTCAACACCGTTCGCTGCACCCTGCCGGGCGCGCGCGCCGTCAGGCCGGCCGATGCCGTCTTCGCACACGCGTTCTTCGCAGCGCTCAATCGGACTCACGAGCTCTACCGGGAGAGCGGCAGGAAGCTGGTGGTGGCCAATTTCGCCAATGTCCTCATCGGTATCCTGGCGCCGACGGCGCGGCGGTTGATGTGCGACATCTCACCTTGCGGTGGGGGTCGCGCCTTCTTCGCGCTGGCGGCGGACGGCAGCCTTTTTCCGTGCAGCGAATTCATCGGTCTGCCGCGCTTCAACGGCGGCTCGCTGTTGACCGGCGGAGTCGAGGCGGCATTGGCCTCCGAAGCCTTCAGAGCCGTAATTGGACGCGACGTGGATACCTTCGCGCCGTGTGGCGAATGCGTAATCCGCCACTTCTGCGGTTCCCCTTGTCCGGCCGAGGCGCAGGAAATGCACGGTGGCATATGCAAGACCGGAGCGTTCTGCGCTTTCTACAAGGAACAGGTCAATTATGCGCTGCGATTGATTGCCGACGGCAAGGCGGACGATTACCTGTGGGACGGTTGGGATGAAGGCACCGAGGCACTATTCGATCTGGCGCACTGAGCGTGTCTCGAGCGATGCGGCGCAGCGACATGCCATTGTGGTTCATGCCGCTGCGGAATACACAGCATCGAAACCAAGCGGGATCAGACGGTGGCGGCGGCTCGAGATCATCGCGAGCGCGTTCGACGAACTGCCGCCGCAATACCGGGAAGCATTCCTGTTGCGAGTGGTCTACGGATGGTCATTTGAGGCGGTGCGCCGCGAGATGGGGATCGGCGAGCGGATGGCGAAGGTCTATGTCGCACGGGCGCTCATGGATATTCAATACCGGCTGGATGCCGAGCCAGCGGCAGCGTAGAACGTGGCCGCGAGCAGCCACGATCATCATGCCTGGGCAGGGCGGGTGTCCGGGTCCTTATCCGTTCGGGGTGCTCCCGAGCAAATCGCTTGAAGTTCTCAGGCGGGCGGCCACGGCGCACGTGTTCGGGGCCTTCGATGATGCTGGAGTAGGCGCTCAGGATCCGCCCGGCCAGCCGGTTCTTGGCCCTGAACACGAAGATCGGCTCGTCATCGGGGATGGGTGCGCCGCTGAGACGTTTCACGATTTCTCCATCGCGGATTCCGTATTTCGGTTCCTGAGAGGGAAGCATTCTAGTCCTCCAGACCTGCCTACAGTCCGGGTTGCCGAAAGCTACTCGCTTGCGCGGGTGACCTTTGCCCCTCACTCCGTTCGAAACTATTGCCAGGTCGTACCGTTGGTCGCCGCGATCGGGGTAGCGACATTTTCGCTCTCCAACTGATCCGCGAGCAGGTACATGCCTTTGATAGGCGTGCTGGACGCCGTGCCCGGGCCTTCATTCTCACCTGCCTCAATGAAATCCGGCAGATCATTCCCCGCGTGACCCTCGAGATGCACATGGACTGCGCGTTTCTTCTCCGCGGAGATCGTCCGCGAGTTCGATGCCCTCGGCGAGGAAGATCACCCAATGCTGCGCCGGATCCGGGTCCGAATCGGCGAAGAGCAGCACGTACTCATGGCAGTTGGCGCGGGAGATCTCATCGCGCGGCACCCGCCGCGCCTCGCTGAGGTCCGCCATTCTGGCCGCCTCGTTCACGTACTTCTCGCACAGTGCCATGTCCCGGTGGACCGAAGGTCCGCTGATGCGCGCGGCGCCTGTAAAGGTCGTCTTCCGCGCCAGCAGCGGCACGAGCGCCTCGAACACCAGTGTGAATCCGGAGAGTTTGCCGGACCGGGGCGGGGTGATCAGCGCGACCTTGCCGTCGGGCAGATTCACCCGCGGGACCCGCACCTCGAACTCGCCCTTGAGCTGGAAAAAGTTCAGGTGTGGGTAGGTCTCGGTCACCGTGTCGCGCGCCGGATGCTCACCAGCCTGCCCCGGCACGGCGAAGCGGCTGCCGACCTCGAAATCCACCCGAATGCTCAGCTTGCGCTGCTGCGGCTCGAAGTTCATCCCGGCGATGCACCGGGCGGTGCTGATGCCAAGGGCGGCCTCGAAGATCCGCTCTGTCACCATCGCGAACCAACCGTCCGCTGGGAGCGTAAATGCTACCGCGGCGCACGGCGCACGAGCTTTCCCGGTCGGTTCACCGGCGCTCTTTACGCTCGCCCCGGCGGCAGAAAGCGCCGGGTTCTCGGCCGGCTGCGGCACTGTGGACTACCGGGAATACCGCGCCACCTCAGACCGTATTACCCACTCGGAATTCGATAGCGCCGCTTATCCCTGTCCCGCGGTTTTCGTCAGAGCGAGCGTCGCCTCGGCGAGCCCTGGTGTGTGTCGCGCGGTCATTCTGGCGCGCCAAAACGCTTCCGGTGGGACGCCAGCCATTATCTCGGATGCCAACGTCGCCCCACAAAGGGGCCGCGCTCATCCCGCGGCGGCCGAGGGTTTGTCTGCCTGGCTGAGCTTTCCCCACAGCTGCTTCAGCCTGTCCAGAAATCGCTGCCATCCCGCTTCAACCGCATGGTTACTCATGATGTATCTCCGTTTACGCATACCGTACCCGTCAAGCGCCGATCAGGGGCGACGCTCGGCCAGTGTGCGCCATTTTCACAAAAGCCGCCGGACCTTCGAATGTCGGCAGACGCCTTGACACCCATATTCCGAAAGGCACGCGAAACATTCGCCGGCGGTGTAGAGTGGCAGCGACTCAGGGCCCCTCGGCTCGTCCGGCCTCGCGCAGCGCCACCGCGGCTGGCTTTCCGCGAGCAAAATCTGCCAGCGCAAAAAGCAGCCGCAAACGGGCGCGCGACGTTGCCCATGTTTGTGCGGACGGCGTATCCACCTCAGGTAAATCATAATGCCTTCGAACCCGTTGAATCTCAGTTCGCATCTGTCATCGGCGGATGATCATGCCGATCCGCCAACGGGATACCCCACGCGGATTATGCGCGAGCAGACCGAGGAGGCGCAGCGCGCGCAGCGGGAACGGATCGAACAGTCGTCTGAGCACAATACTCCCGCTATGCGAATCCGCGCTTGGGAAAGATTGCATCGCCTGACGCTGCCACGTGGATCGGCGCACGCTGTGCTCGATGTCGTTGCGAAGGCCACGAACCTGACGCTCGAGCAGGTCCGTGAGGAGCAGCGGCGACGTTCGGAACCTGCCCAACTGTCGCAACTGAGCGATTCCGCGGGAAATCACGATGGCAACTCGGGCTCCTGAGGAATCCAGCGGCGAACGCAACACCGTAGCTGCCGCCTGAAGGACGGCGGGTTGGCGCTATCGGCGAATGGCTTGCCGCGGCGTCTCGCAGAGCAGACCATCATGGCGAGACTTCCACCGGCGCAAAGTGCTACACTCCGGCGCCAGAACTCTCAACGCGCTTGCTGCGCACGCCGGCAGGGGAGCGACCGCCACACTGCTGATCAGTAGGATACTCCTCGGACTGTGCGCTACAGCGACAATCGACGCTTCGAGCGCGGCGCAAGCATGCGTTGTGCAGACGTTTCGGAGGTGAGCTTAGATGCAGTCAAACACTGATTCTCTCTCGAGCTCATCCGGTGTGCGAAAGCGGCTGCTGCCGAAGGAGGGCGAAAATCCCGCCACTTTCGCCGCCGAGATCGATATTGCGAGCCAGGCGGTCCTTGCCTACACGTCGGATGATCCAGACCACCCGATCGACAACCTGATCGATGGGCATTACGGTCGCGCCAGCACGTTCTGGGCTGGCGCCAAGCCAAATACCACGGACCGTATCATCGTGGAGTTTGACCAACCACAGAGTGTTTCTTGGATGATCTACGAGGTGGAGGACTGCGCGTGTGCGAGGACGCAGGAAGTGAGCGTCGAAGTATCCTCGGACGGGGGCAGGACCTACCGCCAGACGCTTGTCCAGGAGTACACCTTCAGCCCTGCTGGTGCGACTTTTCAGCGCGAAGTGCAGCGCCTGAGTCTGCCCCCGATCAGCCATCTTCGCTTGACCATCGTCCCTGACAAACACGGCTCTGGACCGGCGAAAGTGAACTCGCTGCGCCTCTTTTCCTCAGAATGGAGGAGTGACACATGAGTAAGGGAATGGACAGAAAGAAGGACAACAAGAAGAAGCCGGCCAAGACATTGATGGAAAAGCGAGCGGCGAAGCGGGAAAAGAGGGCAAGCAAACCATTTCGAGTGTGATGGCAACGAACGTGACGGACCCTGGGAAGTGGTGATGTGGCCAGAAACAACCGTACCCACTCGCGGGTGCCAACGGGTGAACCATGAGCAGCGATGCGGATACAATAGACATGACTGGGGCGCGAGAGGTCCATAATCTGCTTGAGGAGCTCCACGGCCATATCATCAATGGACAGTACGCCAGCGGACGGGCGCTGCTGTATCAGGCGAAGGAGGGCATCCGCTCGCTCATAGTAAGTATTGATCGATCGAACCTGGAGCGGGTAGCGATCCGTCGCGCAAGTTGATTACCGGCAAAGTTCTGGGGGTCACTACTGACCGGAGGGCAGTTATTGGGGCGGCCATCCAATCGATGGTCGGCAGGCGGACGGCTCCGAAACGCTTCCTGCCGATCCACCCTCAAGGTGGAAACCTGGTGCCGAGACAGCGCTGCCGCCAAGTCAAGAAGCACAAGGAACTGAGCAGGAAGGCGCACCAGGTCGAGAAGCAGCAGCGCCGGACGGCTCGCCCTACTGGCTGTGGAGAGATCGTGACGCCATCGCATGATCCGCCCGTTTATCCGAGCGATTCAGCATTAGCGGACGGAACATGAGGCTCGGCCGGGCCCGCGGCACCGCGGCACGTCAGGCTCGCTACTCCCAGCTGCACCGCGACCGAGAGGCCGCGCCCAAGCTGCACACGATGTTTCCGGCGGTTGAGCAGCTGCGCTTTGAGCTGAGTTTCGAGGGCGGTGGCGCGGTTACCCCGGTGGCACAATCGCGCGTCCTGCATCCGCCGGCCCGCGCGCACTTTTCTTTCCCCTGTCCGTATGCCGACTGTGACGGCTGGTTCGAGCTCACCGCGGCCGTGCACGCGGTAGTGGAGGATCCGTCACATCGGATCGAAGGCGTGCTCGAATGCGCCGGCTCGCGGGTGAGCGACTTCAGGTCCAAGTCGCTGTGTCAGTTGCGCCTATGCTTTACGCTGACGGCGGTGTGCTCACCGCCCCACTGAGCGTCGCTACTTGCGACGGCCTGTGAGCGGAGGACTCGCCGCTTGCGGTCGGGTAAAATCGATCACGAAGCGGTCTCCATCGAATTCCACGATTTTTCCTGTCAGGTCAGGACGGATGTGATAGCTCCCGCTCTTGCCGGGTTTCTCGCCGTTCGGGGAAGTGACGATCATCCGGACCGGAAGGCTCGCATCACGCGCGCGCGTCAGGTGCTCACTGAGTGCGGTGACGACCTTGGAATTGGCCTCCGCGGCGGAAAGGCTGGTCTCGTAGCGCAATACTCCGCGGGCGGGGTGACCGAAATGCGCCGGCAGACAGTTGAGCACCATAGCGCCGTCT
>JAJZZR010000354.1 GCA_021797465.1 Pseudomonadota bacterium
CATACGCTGGCGGTCCCGGCGTGCCCGAAGCCGGCGCCGCTCACCCCGGAAATGCAGGTCCCGGCGCCCCCGCCGGGCGAGTTTCGCAAGTGCCTGGGGCAAATCGTCCAGTACGCCCGCGGACAGGGCCCGATATCGCCGGGCTGCTCGAGCTTCTTGCGGGGCGGGCGGATCAAGTGAGCGCCGTGCTGCGTGAGTACCAGGCGAGGAATCCGCAATGATAGCCATCGCCGCCTACATCAAGCGCGTCCTGATCGCGCTCGACATGCTGGCCTCGGCCCTCCTGCTCGGGAAGCCCGACGAGACGATCTCAGGGCGAGTAGGCCGCGCGGAGCTCGCCCGCAAATGGTGGGGGCTCGCCTTCGCGCCGCCCATCGACTGGCTCATGCACATCGCGGGCGCATACCCTCACTGGCGGGGTCACTGCCTGCACGCGATCCTCGGCGATACGCTCCGCGCCGAGGCAGCCGTCAAGGCCGACGCGGCGGATCTGCCGGTGGCGGAGGCGGATATGGGCAAGCAGTAGGCTACGTGGGGCCTCGCTCGCCCCCGCAGGTCGGGCAGTGGGGCGCGCTGCGCAGCCGCTCGACCTCGGCGCGGAGGCGGTCGATCTCTGCATCGGCCTCGGCAGCGAGCACGTAGGGGCCGTGAGTGCAGTCGAAGTCGGGACCAAACAGCTCCGGATGCGTACTGTTCTGCCTCAGCATTCCCATGAAGGCGGTCCCGTTCACATACACAATGTAGCGGGTGAGGCGGTGATGGTCGGGCATTTCAGCAACTCCTCTCGAAATTCTTGAGCACCTGCAACGCTGTAGAAACGCCAGCCTTGTAGCCTTCGCGGTGCGCCTGTCTTAGACCCTCGGCAATTTTGTGTGCAGCGCTGAACGGGAGCGGCGCAGTTACGGTGTCATCGCCTAAGAAGAAGGTGGCTTGCCCAGCGATGCCGTCGTATTCCAATATGCGCGTGACGCCGTCGGCTGTGATGCGGTTGTCATTCACAAACCACCATCCTCACGCGCTTCGGCGCGCGCTGTAGTCGTAAGAGGTGCGCTCCCATAGGGTCTTTCTCGGCTATACCTGCGTGATTATTCGAGCACCATTCGCCCGGCTTTGCATGGCACACCGGGCACTCGCCCCAGGTGGCGCGCTCGTCGTAGGTAAGTTCGCGCGGAGCGGTGGGGTCGGTCACGGCTTCTCCTTCGGCAGCGCCTTGTTCAGCCAGTCGCGAAGGGCGCGGGCTTCGGCGATAGAGTGATAACGAGGGCGAACGTCCAGCGTGTCACGCACGTCGTAGCACGACCGAATTTCAGCTAACGTTCGGCCACCGAGTCGCAGCGGCTCAACCTCGCGGAACCGCTCGGGGGTGTTGGTGGTCATCGCCCACCTCCGTCGCGCACCGCCCGGACGAATCCCGCTGCGCCACAGCTGACCCAGTATGAGCTCCCGCCGCCGAAGTGGACGATCCACGCGCAGCCTGCGTGGGCCGGCGCCCACCCATCTGAGGACCAGAATCGTTCGCTCGGCGTATCGGGAAAAAAGTACGTGTCGATCACAGGATACGCTCGGCGGCGGTCCGCGAGGAGGTACAGCTCCTCAGCCGTCGGCAGCCGCCAATCCGTGAAGCCGGCCACACCAAGCGCGCGTGGTAGGCACTGCGCACGCTCCCAGCTAGGCACAGCATGGAATAGCTTTTCCCAAGTCACGTCGAGCTTGCTGTCGTAGACGGCAACCCATTCGGAGGCGTCCTCAGGCAGCAGGAGGCCAGCGTGGGAAACTTTGGTGAAGCGGGTCATTGGTCCTCCCTCGGCTTCGCCAGCTCAGCGAGCAGCGCGTCGGCAGCCTCCACAGCAGCCCCGGCAACTACGTCCGGCCCCTCTGTCGTTGCTGCGTTAGGGTTGGATGCAATGCCCTGCATCGCCATCGCGGCGAACAGCTCGCGCTTGGTGAGGCCGGATGGTGCCGAGTAACTCATGCACGGATACGCCGGGGCGTTGTCGTTCGTTGCGCTCATTCCTCACCCTCCCCAAAAATCTCCCGCAGCGCCTCCTCGACGGCCGCGCGCTGGTCGGGGCGGAATACCCACGCCTTCGAGCCTGCGTCCCATTTGCCCGCGTGAGTGTTGGCCCAGCCGACCCATGCGATGTTCAGCAGTCCAGTGGACACGATCAGCCGTCCGCCGCGCTCGACGAGTTCAGGGGTCATATCTGGCGCCTCCCACCAAACAGCACCGGCTCGCCGGTCGGCTCATTACTGATGCAGATTCTCGGATGGCGCTGCGCCCACCGCATGATTGAAAAATCAGTGCGGTCGCCATCTCTCGAGATCTCTGCGTGCTTAAGGATGAGGGCGGCCGCTTGTCTCGCGAGGATGTCAGCCTTTGCCTTAACTAGAGCGTCTATCGCGGCGTGCAGCTGCGCGAACTTCGGGTTATTCCGATCATGCGGGTCAATTTGAGCCCGCAAATACGCGACGGCGTCTGCTAGGGGCTCGGTAGATTCGTGGCTCATGCTCTGCCCTTCCGTTTCCGCAGCGGGCGCATCGCTTTTAGAGCTGCTTCGAGCTGGCGGCGCGTGATGACGGGGGTCGCGGTTGCGCCAGGCACGACAACCCAGATAGCGCCAGCGCTCACATAGAACCATGCTTCGCCACGGCCCATCACGCGGCACCGTACCGGTTTTGTGCGGTCGTACTTCAGTGTCATGCTCCGCCCTCCGCCTTGGCTATCGTCGCGCGGATGTCGGCGCAGTCATTGCAGTCTATTTCCTCGTGGTCTATCGGCTCAATGCAAAATCCTCTGCCCTCGCACGTCCCGCACTCACTCGCGTACCGCTTGGCGAGCGCGAGTAGCAACTGGAAGCGCCCGAGCAGACGCCAGTAATCTTGCTCCATGACGACGCGAAATGGAGCGAGTCCGTCGTTCGCCTTTAATTCGTAGATAGTCGGCGTATGCCCCACCTTCTCCGCGCTCACTTCGGCACCTCCTGCGCGATGAGCATCAGCCGGTGCTCGTTCGCGATCTTGACGGCGTGTTCGGCGTCGCGAGCCCAGCCGTGCCAGTTGAACGACTGGCTCTCCGGTCGCGATGGGTCGCCGTCGAATGCGTTGTGTGGCGCGTACCCGATGAACGTGGAACTCGGCTCTACCGTTGCGCTCCCGTCGCGTCTCATGCGCACAAAGAAGTGCGAGAACCCCTCGCGCAGTTTCTCGACATGCGAGTCGAGCTCATAGACCTCAACGTCGTTCCATTCGTCGTATCTGTCTGGATTCCGTTCCATGAACAGCTTGGCGTCGCTCTCGGTGCTGAACAGCGCCACGACTCGGTAGTCGCTGTAGCATCCTCGGCTGACTGCGTATATTTTGGTCACTTCGCCACCTCATGCGTCAGCGCCAGCAGGCTCGCGCGCGCGTCGGCGATCTCGCGCAGTTTTGCGGTGAATTCGGCCTTCACTTCCTCGGCCTTGCGGTCGAGGGCGGCGAGCTGGGCAGGTACCGTAACCTCGGGCGGAAGTGCGGGGAACTCGACATCCACCCATTCGGTGATGCGGGTGTAGCCGTCGATCGTCCACGCATCGCCCTCATCGGTGTACTGCGGCTGGCTCCATGTCGTCGTCCACGTTGAATCCACTCCGCGCTGAAACATCGCAACTCTAGCTTTCATCGTCGTTCTCCTAAAGTCCCCGCCCCCGTTCGCCCGACTCAACTAACCCCATACGTCGGGCGGTTACGGGAGCGGGGAGGGTGGTTACAGGCTCGCGTCAGTCTCGGCCTGAGCGGTCGAATCGACGGCAGGCTTGCCCTTGATCATCGCGTGCATCGTCTTTTTGAAGGGGCGGCGCCGGGGCAGAGATATCTCTACCTCAATGTCGCGCTCGATGTCGGGAGAACCCCAAATGCGGATGCAGGGCTCGCCGTTCCAGGTGTCGGGGAACAGCGTCACGCGCTTGCCAATCCACTCGGCCAGCTTGGTGCCGAACATCGCCTTGATGGAAATGCCGTTCGTCTTGCACATGACGAGCTGCTTCGGCGTTTCCTTGAAGGTGAGCGTAGCCTTCTGCTTCGGCTTGTTGTCCTCGCCCATGAGTTCCTCGAGGTCAACGTCTGAGATGGTGACTGTGACCTTGCGGCCCAGGAGTTCGCCGGCCTTGATGAAGCGGCCCGGATAGAGCTGGTCGTATTCGACGGGTTTCTGTGCGGTTGCCATGAGTTATTACCTTTCAGGTAGGGGTTGCGGCTCGATCAGACCTCGAGGCCAAGGTCGCCAACGTCCTCCATCTTCTCGTAGGCGTAGGTTGGCAAAGTAAATGTCAGCTCGTGGCCTGCGGCGGTGCCGGGCCAGTGATTCTCGTGCTCGCATTGCACCAGGGTGCGCAGCAAAGCCTGATAGTCGGCGCGTCCCTGCTCGATAACGTCCTGAGGTATGTCGTAGACCGTGACATCGTGGGGCGCGTCTGACTCGACCACAATCTCTTTCATCGCAGGCTCGTTTCCGGTGAGCGCCACGAATCCGTCGAAGTAGAACGCCCATTGCAGGTGGTAGCCGAGCTTGTAGGCGGCTGCGCCGAAAGGGAATGGCCGACAGTCGCGCGCGGTCTTGAGGCCGACGACGACGGGCTTGCCCTCGATGTAGGTGATCCAGTCAGCACGACCACGGCATGCGCGGGTCTCGGAATCTACGGCTATCTGCCAGCGCATCGATACCTCCGGCTCGCCGCTTTCGAGGTACCGCATGGCGAGCGCATCGCCACGGACTGCGGAGGCCATCGCCTGAGCCAGCGCCATCTCGTCCTCGGTGATGATAGTGCGCCCGGAGTTCTCCATCACGAACGCATCCCAATACTGTCCCTTGCGCGGACACAGGTTGCCACTCTCACTGCGGCGCGACCAGGTGACGAACTCCCGGCTAAAGCGCTCCGGCTCAAGCGTGGCGCAGTGCGCGGCCGTACCGAGCAGCATGGGCGCCGAAGTCTTGGGGTTCTGCAGCCGGTACCGATAATGCCGGGGCGAGCGCAGCAATTCCTTCAGTCGCGAGATGCTTATGCCGGGCAGTGAGTGATATTCGTCGGCTGGTATGCGAGACGCAAACCCGGTCGCCGGGATGGATTCTGCTACAGCGCTCATCGCCACTCTCCACGCTCACTCAGCGGCAACATGGGAATCCTCGCCACGCACTCCCTGCGGCGCTGGTAGCGGTACGCCTGCCTCGGGTCGCGGATGTCGCGGGTGTCGCGCAGGCGCACGGTCACGGCGGGGTGGTAGTCGCGGAAGGGGCCGATGAGGATGGTTTTCACAAGCTCAGCTCCTCGGTCAGGTGGCGAATATCCCGGCGCAGACGCTCGATGGTGGCCGTCGCGTCGTCGATCAGGTGGGAGCGGTCCTGCTCAATGGCGTCCTGCAGGTGCTTCTGCGCAGCGGTGAGTTCCAGGCGGTAGCGGTGCAGTGACTCCAGGAGCGCGATCCGCACCGTCAACGCGCGAGCTTCGGCATCGGCGCGGTTCGGGATGTTGCAGCGGCCGATGATGGGGGTGAGGTCGATCATGCCAGTTTCTCCATCGCGCGGATAAAATTCATTGCCGCGCGATACGCCTTGGCGTGCTCGTTGTCGCCGTGAGTCTCGCGCACGGCCGCGAGGAATTCCTCGATCGTGCCGCGAAAGCAGCCGGTGGCGATACAGTTATCTGAGCGCGTCCACGTCATGAAGTCCGCGCGAGAGCCGATGGGGCCGATCAGTAGATAATCGGAAGATTTGGCGATTGTCGCGTTGCCGTAGACCTGCGCGTCGCCGCAGACCCACGCGTTGCCGTAGACCTGCGCGTTGCCGTAGACCTGCGCGTCGCCGTAGACCCGCGCGTTGCCGTAGACCTGCGCGTTGCCGTAGACCTGCGCGTCGCCGTAGACCCGCGCGTTGCCGAAGACCCGCGCGGCAGGCCCGATATACGCAGAGTCGTCAACACGCGCCGTGTCCGCGACCCAGCCGCCGCCGTTAGGATGCTGATGTGCAGGAACGGGGCCAAAACCGAAGTCGAATGTTGTCATGCTTTGCGCTCCATCTGTCTATCGCGCCACCGATCGCCCGCGTCCGGATCGCCCTCACGCTCGGCCTCGTCGAGCTTGCCGAGAATCTGCGCGTGGACGGACTCAAGGATATCCTCGTCCTTGAGCAGCCCGCTGAGGTCGGTCTCGCCGACGGTGAGCGACTGAACCTCTATCTCTGGCGCCTCAGCCGGGTAGCAGAACTCCGGGTCAGCCTGCGTGACGGCGGGGCGGAACTTGCCGGCGACCTCGGCGCGGGCGGTGAGCTCCAGCGAGCCAAGGCAGACGGGAAAGGTGCGGAGGGTCATAGCGCCTCCTCAGGATACGGGTCCACGCCGGCGTCAACGCACTCGCACAGGCGGCGCAGTTCAGCGACTTGGGCGGCCCGGGCGGCGGCCCGGGCGGCGGCGGCAGCGGCCCGG
>JAJZZR010000148.1 GCA_021797465.1 Pseudomonadota bacterium
AGATGGCTCATTTTGTTTCTTGTAAACAGATTTGAGAATGTTTTGCGAACATTCGGTGAGACAGTACATTCGTTTCGTGGATGTCGATGCGCAGACACACACATGCGACACACAACGTTGAACATGTTTCACACGGAGAGACACATCATGAGGCACTCTAGGTGGACGTTTCTGATTGCAGCACTGTGGTCAGTCGCTGCCGCTCATGCATATGCGGGAAACGCCGGGCGTGCGATCTACCGCGCGCACTGCAGCGTGTGTCATGGCAGCAATGGACAAGGCGCGATGCCCGGAATGCCTAGCTTCACGCAGAAGGGCGGCGTTTTGCGCCTGCCCGACACCGTGCTCCTGCATCGCATCGAGAATGGCTACCGGGGCGCGGGCGCGCCGATGGCAATGCCTCCGAAAGGCGGTGATCCGGCTCTCACCCAGCAAGAGATCACCCGCGTTCTTGGCTACATACGCAGGAAATTCGGGCATGAATAAGGCACGGCAGACGCGATGGATTGTTCCTGCGAGCAGGTCTTCGGAGCTATCGCTCGCGCGTGCAACTATCCAGCAGTCGGCCGATCACCGGCAGACGAACTCATTCGTATGCGCGGGACCAGGGTCCAGTCGAGATGCCGACGTCAGGGCCGCGGCGGGAAGGAATCGAAGAAGGCCGCTGTTGCATCGCTCTGACGCTAATGACGAGGGCAATGAGCAACGGGATTATTCCGTTTCCCGGCCTGGCCACAGCATTGGCGCCACGGGACGATCACCACGCATCTTCTTCCGTAGTCTGCAGCTCGGCGCTGAACCTGCCCGGGCACTCTCTTCGCAAGCGCGCCACCGAGGCCGGTGCGCGCGGCTGACGGATATGTCCCGCCCACAGGATTCTGTTCATACCAAACTCCACAAGGACGGCGTGAGGAGCACCGTCCCGACTTCTTTTGGCTCTGGAGCATCCGGATATCGACCACCCGTAAACATTGGTAGGCACTGTCATGTTTATACCCAAAATGATTGCCGTTGCGTCGTTCTCTGCTGCTGTTCTTCTCGGCGGTTGCAGCTCACAGCACATCGTGAGCTTCAGAAAAACCGTCCATCCGATCCTCGCGCGCAACTGTGCGATTTGCCACAGCCCAGGCGGCATCGGATACCAGATGACCGGGTTCAGTGTGCAAGACTATGCGACCCTCATGAAGGGAAGCACGTTTGGACCGCTGGTAGTCCCGGGATCGAGTCAGCAGAGCAATTTAATCTGGCTACTCAGGCATGGCGCTCACCCTTCAATGAACATGCCAAAGTCCTGCGAACATCTGTCAACAAACGACAAATGTACGGTCGCATCCGAATATCCCAGACGGTTGCCACCAAGGCAGATCGGCATGATTGCCCAATGGATTAATCAAGGTGCCCGCGATAATTGACTGTCGATTGCGCGCGGGCGGAATGCGCGGAACGCGTCGACCGTCCATTGCCGTAATTGTTTGGCGATCCGGAATGGACCGTCTGTCAAGAGGAGTTTAAGCCAGCATGCGTACCCATCTCGCCCTGACCGCCGTTGGGCTTGCGGCTTTTGGTCTTGCCACCATTGGCGTCTTTACCGCATTCGCCGCGGCGTCCGCTAACACCGTCAAACCGGACGCGGCAGCCGGGAAGACGGAGTCTGTGCAGTGCGCGCTCTGTCACGGGTCCGACGGCATGTCCGTCGCGACGAACATACCGAATCTTGCCGGTCAGAACTATGAGTACCTCATTCAGCAACTCATTGCCTTCAAGGAGGGAACACGCAGGAGCGGAGTGATGAATGAAATGGTGCGGCCCATGCCGTTGGCCGTGCTGAGGAATGTGGCGGCCTACTTTTCTACCATCCGGATTGCCGTGAACACAGACAAGGCAAAGAAGTAGTGGCGCGCCTCACGCCGACGAGTTTGTAGTATTTATCAGGAGTTCCGAATATGAAACCGTTATCCGAGCTTGCCGTGGATATGAAAACGCTTGTAACGGCGACGTTGATATTCCTCGGGGTTGCGATACTGGTGGCGTTGACGTACCTCGACTTGAGCCACATCGGCAGCAGTGGCGGTCCCGTGTTGACTGTCCACGACATTGCCGCCACGTACTACGGTCCCGGCGTCGGTTATGTGACATTGCTGTCGCTTGCGCATATCCACATGATGGGCCTTTCGGCCGTCTTCTTCATGGTGGGATACATATTCGTGCATTCGAGCTTTCCCGTTCGCTGGAAGGCCGCCTTCGTGGCGTTGCCGTTTTTCGGCTTCCTCGTGGACGTCTCGGGGTGGTTTCTGACAAAGCTGGCGTATGGATGCGTTTATCTCGTGCTCTTCGGCGGTGGCGTCTTCGTATTGAGCCTGGTAACGATGATCGTACTAAGTCTCTATGACATGTGGCTGAAACCCCGCACGCAGATGGCGGTCGTAGCTTCTCGTCAGCGCGAGGCTACGTCCTGATGTACAGCCGATCCTGTGGGGCCGCTTTCAGCTTTCTGAATTCGTCCCATGTGCCTGTTCGTGCCGTGCTTGACGCGGCTACCCGCCGTCCATCGTCGGGCGCGCCTTCCCGAGCACACCCGCGCGGCGCGGTGTCGCCCCGGAAGCGGCAGTCGCGGCCCCTGACCGCCGCAATAGCGGGCAGTTGCCAAATGCACGATGTCAGAAAAACCACCTCTATGCTAGCGTGCAGAGCGACGTCCGCGCCGAACAGACGGCAGCGGATTGTTGGAGACTGTGAGATCTCCTTTGGCGTGACGCCGGCGCCGATATTCGCGAAGTCTTATCCGCCAGGCAGTCCGGAGGGCTTGATGCATGGCGGAGTTGCGATCGAGCCAAAATACCATCACGTGAAGAGCGCTGTGTTTAACAGCGCCACCGGCGTGCGTGTCACGAATACCGGCATGATGACGGAGATGTGGGCGCGGGATCTGCGATACGTGCCGGTGCAGCGTAAGGTACTGCAACCGACGATGATCGGGGGAGACATGACATGCGGAAATTGCTTGCATATGTCCATGAAGAGGAACTACGAAAGCAAGGTCTGTATTTCCCCGCCAGTAGGGACGACGCGCATAACGGCGCTCAACTGCGAGAAATGACTTTAGATAGGTTTTGCGCCATGAATACTAGCCACAGCGTACTGATCGTGGAGGACGAACCGGAGGCTGCCAGTGCGCTTAAGCATCTTCTAGAGGGCGTTTTCTGCAAAGTCGAGGTGGCGTTGGCCGACGATACGTGCTTGCGGCTTGCCCAGTCGAAAACATTTGATCTGATTGTTCTCGACCTCATGTTGCCCGGGTTGGATGGTCTTGAAGTGTGTCGGCGTCTGAGAGCCCTTCAGGCGTATACGGCGATTGTGATGTTGACTGCGCGCGGTAGCGAAGTCGATAGGGTGGCGGGACTGCAGGCGGGGGCCGATGATTACATCACTAAGCCGTACAGCGCCGCGGAGTTCATGGCGTGGGTGCGGGCACTCTTCAGGCGTGTGGATGCGCTGTTCGAGCAGGCCAAAAGCGTGGAAAAGATGACGCGAATCGGGCAGACGCTCAGCATCGACACGCGATCCAGAGAGGTCCGGGTAAGGGGTCAACGGACCGTGCTAACCCGGAAGGAATATGACCTGCTGTTGCTGTTTGCGCGCAACCCCGGCCAAGTGTACTCCCGTGCGCAGCTTCTCGATGCGGTATGGGGGTATACTTATGAGGGCGACGAACACACGATTGAGTGTCACATCAATCGACTGCGGACCAAGATCGAGGCGAATTCCGCAAAGCCGAAGCTTCTACGCACTGTGTGGGGAGTGGGCTACAAGTTCTCGGGTGTGGCGACATGGTCCGGCGCCTGAACGCGTTCTTGGCGGTGCGGCGCGTCCAGGAAGCGGACCCGGCCCTTGTGCGTGTCGCGATACGGGGCGTGCGCGACGAATATTCGTATATACGGAATTGTGACTGTCCGGACAGGACACGCGCTAATTGTCCGACCGCAGGACTGGGGCAGACGGAGTGCGCGGGACGGCGGGTGGTTGGCGAGCATGTGTCGCTTGCGCGGCGCAGAATCACCCGCGGACGGTCACGCCCGGCGCCCGTCATCCGCGCGAGCTCTTCGAAGGCGACATTCGTGAAGTGATCGAGGTCTTGTGGCGAAACCATAGACTTCGCCAGATGAGCGAGTTCTGCCTGGCGTGGCCGACTCTTTTCGCGTACGACGTGGCCACCAGTTCGGCGAGCTCGCTGCGATACGTGAGGCGGAAAGTATCGGGCTCCGGAGGCGAGTCGCGGACGGTCTTGTATGTGCGTGGCGAGCGCTCGTAGGCCCACACACGTAGACATCCCCTGGAAGGCCGATCTGATTGAGGTCGCATATTCCGAGCCAATAGTGCGCCAATGATCAGCTGTATTGGCGCATAGAACATCCTGCGCCCATCGAGTAATCTGTCGTCTGGCATCGACGCGATGCAGCAGGCGAGAGCGATCGACCGAGCAAGACAGGACATCGAGGCAGTTGAGAGTCGAGAGCGTACCGACGCATACATCAATGCCAGACACCACCACCGGTCTGGCAACTGCTCGCCGCACGACGCGCACCTACGTTGTGACTCGCGAAGGCTGGCTGCACGTGGCGGTGATCATTGCCTTGCGGACCTGCCAGGTGCTCGGCTATAGCCTCTCGGACCGCATGCCCGATGAGCTGGTGCTCAATGCGCTGCATCATGCCTGCCATCGCGAGCCGGCGCGACCCGGCGCGCTATTTCACTCTGACCGCGGCAGTCACTACGCCAGCGATGATTTCCGGGAGAATCTCGGCGCGCTCGTTGCCCATATCGGACCGAACGAGTTTCTGGTCCCCGGTGTGCGTGCGCGCGTCTCTTTCGCGCTTGTCCGGCCGCGGCGCAACGAGTTCATCATTTTCAACCGGGCGGTGCACGGCGTGTATGAGGACGGCGTGTGGAAGGTCATGCGCCTCTGGAGCGGCGATGAGACCGATTGGGACCTGAACGTCACCTCCGTTCCCCAGGTGCTGCACGTGCACTTGGCCACTTAACTGACCTAGAGGAGCTGTTCATGGAGCAATGCGATCTCGGTGCCACAGGAGGGATTCTTACCCGCCGCTGGCCATGGCTCGGGGCGCTCGCCGCTCTGCTGCTGCTTTCGCCCGCGGCGGCGCAGGCCGCCGCTGCGTTCGCCCGCATCGCCGACGGCATCCTCGTGACGCCCACGGCGGGCGTGGCGCGCCGCGTGCGCCTGGAGGTGCTTGCGCCGCAAATCGTGCATGTGACGGCTTTCCCGGGCAGGCAATTGAAGCTGCCGAAGAGCCTGATGGCGGTGCGCGCCGGCTCTGCGGACGTGCCGTTCACGGTGCGGCAGACCTCCGCGATGGTAACACTTGCCACAAGCGATCTGACCGTGCAGGTGCGCCTCGCCAATGGTCAGGTGATGTTCCGCAACGCGCACGGCGGACTGATCACCGAGGAGCTGCCGGGCGGCGCGAGCTTCCAGCCGGTGACGGTTGACGGGCAGTCGTTCTACAAGATCCGCCAGCAGTTCGTCTCAGTCCCCGGCGAGGCATTCTACGGTCTCGGTCAGCACCAGACCGGCCTCATCAATTACAAGGGTCGCAGCGTCACGCTGGCGCAGCACAACATGAACATCGCGGTGCCGTTCGTGGTCTCCAGCCGCAATTACGGCATTCTCTGGGACAACACGTCGATCACCCGCTTCGGCAACCCGCGTCCGTGGCAGCAGCTCTCCCGGAGTCTGATCCTCTACAATGCCCACGGACAGCGCGGCGGCCTCACGGCGCGCTATTTTGTGCACGGCAAGCTCGTGCTGGAGCGGACCGAACGCAACATCGACTACCAATACCTCACCTGGCACGCACACTACCCGCCGTCCTTTCCCAAGGCGCTGCTCAAGCAGCCGCGGGTTAAGGTCATCTGGACGGGCAAGATCGAGGCGCGCACCGCGGGCTTGAACACCTTCAGCCTCTACGGCAGCGATTACCAGCAGCTGTGGATCGGCGGACACAAGGTGATCGACGCCTGGCGGCAGAGCTGGAATCCCTGGTTCCGCAACTTCCGCGTCCGCATGCAACCGGGAAAGCCGCTTGCCATACGTCTGGTGTGGATACGCGAGGGGGGATATATCGCCCTGCTGCACCGGCCGCCCCGCCCGAAGGCCAAGCGCGATCGCTTGTCGCTGTACTCGCAACTCGGCCACGCGATCAACTACTACTTCATTCACGGCCGCGATATTGCCCAGGTGATCGCCGGCTACCGGCGGGTCACGGGCCGCGCGGTGCTGCTGCCGCGTTGGGCGTACGGTTATTGGCAGAGTCGCGATCACTATCGCACCCAGAAGCAGCTGCTCGCGGTGGTCGAGAAGTACCGCAAGCTCGGCTTGCCCCTCGATAACATCGTGCAGGACTGGCGGTACTGGCCGAACGACGCCTGGGGC
>JAJZZR010000156.1 GCA_021797465.1 Pseudomonadota bacterium
TGTGCCAAGCGCCGCTCATCGCCCGCCCACTTCATCGCCGCCCGGACCGAGGCGCTCGAGAGCTGCGGGATCATGCGCGCGGTCTCGGCCGCCGAGAGCGCCGTGCCGTGGGCGAGGATCCCGGCATAGACCATCAGCAGTTCGCTCGCCGAACGCGGTTCTCTGCCCAACATGATCCAGCTGAAGCGCACCTGCGCATCCACGCCCAGGATGATCTGCGGTAGCTGCGCTTCGCCGATGCGACGGTCGAGGGCCACGCGCAGCTTCTCGATTTTCGGGTCCTCCTCCTGCGCCCGCCAGCGGCGTCAGATGCAGCTCGTCATCGATCTTGAGCACGCCGGCAGCGGCGGCTTCGGCGACCGCCGCCACGCCCGCTTGGGCCCGTTCGATCAGCGGGTCGAGGAAATCCTTCGGGTCCGTCGGCAATGACAGCCGTCGATAGTGTGTGCGGCGGCTCTGCTGCCACCGTGGCTCGGGAATAAACAGCGTCTCGCGGCTGCGGAAGCCGAGGCTGTGTTCGATCCAGGCGGTGCCGTTGCGTAGCGCCCGGCGCAGGTTCAAGAGCGTTGCGACTTCGAGGGCCGCCAATGCGCGCTCGCGGTCGGGACCCTCGAGCGCGGCCTGCCAGACGCGACCCACGGGTAAGACGGAGGATACCGGCAAATCACGCTTGTCGCGCTCGTAGAGCCCGCGTAACACCCCGAGGGCCTCGAACAGCGGGTGCGCCGCGGGAGCCTCCCAGGGTAACCTCACTAATGCCTTCAGGAGCGAACGCACCGGACGCACGCCCTCGATCAACCGCTCGCGCACGATCTCGGCACGGCTGCGGGGACGGCGGGCTCGGTGGGCCTGAATGAGCGACAGGAGCTGCTCGCGCATCGTCTCGCTCGAGACTCCCGGGTCGCTGGCCAGCCGGGCAAGCTCACCGAGCAGCTCCTGATACAGCCGGGCCCAGTCGGTCAGCTTGGCATCGACTCCGGCGGCAGCGATGCGCCACAAATCCGCCACCCGTCGGCGCACCATCAGCAGCAGCCGATCGGTGCTCACCAGCAGGCAATGGCGCAGGAAACACGCCACTTCGATCGTGCGCGCAGGTTCCGCAATCCGCGCCGCCACCGCCGGAGCCCGGGCGGCCAGTCGACGGGCGTACCGGCGCACAATGGCATCAGAGAGCTCCCTCAGGTGCCGCTCGACCCCCAGCTGCCTCAACAGCTCGACCCGCTCGAGGACCTCCTCGATCTGTCGGGAGGAATGCTTCGCCGGCGCTGCCCACAGCCAGCTCTGCACCGTCGCGCCGCTTTCGCGGGGCCGCGTGAGGATCGTCCGCCACTCGCCCAGCAACGCCGGATCGACCGCCCCGACGATCGTACGGGCCAGCTGCGTCTCGTGGGCGCGGATCGCCTTGGCGATCATCGTGCGCAGCTCTCGCTCTCGCGGCACGATCAGCCGATGTTCATACAGCCAGCCCCGTGCGAATTGCAGCAGCCGCGCTCGATCGCGCGTGCGGGCGAGTTCTTCGCGCAGCACGCGCATCAGGGCACGGCGCTGTGCTTGCGAGAGCCAGTGGAAACCGAGCGTCTCGCAGGCGAGTTCTTGATGCTCAAACAGTGTCCGGCGGCGCCGATACATCGCCCGGAGCGACGCCAGGGTCGGGGCGGCGACCTCGAATTGCTGACCCAGGTGCCGCCACAATGCCGGCGGGACCATGCGCACCGCTTCCATCAGTCGCCCCGTCATGCGCAGGAAACCGATCTGCAGCGCCAAAGCGATCTTGAGGGCGGAGCCACGGCGCTCCTCGATCACCCGCCGCTCATTCCCGGTAAACGTGAAGAACGCCTCGATCTCAAAGTCGCTCAGATCACGCGGCAGACATCGCCGCCCCAGCCACGTCGACTGCCAGTCGTTCATGTTCTGGACCTCCCCGCAGGGCGTCACCATAGCCCGCCAGAAAGCCGAACAGCAACCGTTTGAATCAGCTATGAAATCTCGCCTCGGCCCCTGTAATCACCGAGAAATCCTACCGGCACTTTTGGCACCGAAATCAAGGGAACCCCCAGCCCCCGCGCCGATGGGCCGACTCGCGCCGCCGCGTACCGAGGGCATCGCCGCGTGAGTGGCCTCGGGTCCACGGCCGCAAGACGGGTCATTCCCGCCGGGTGGTAGCCCTGCTGGGAAAATCGCGCTGTGGACGGCACTGATTGATACAATGTATCATTTCGTGGATGCGCACTTTCGACCGGACGCGATGGCGGCGTTTGATTCTGGCAGGGCTCGTCGCCTATGTGGCGTTGGCGGCCGGTTGCGCGCGGCAAGCGAATCACGGCCCGCCGGTGGCGATCGGAGTGGAGAGCCAGTACGCCAATGTCCTCTCCCAGGTCGGCTCGCCGTATGTGACGGTGCGCGCGATCGAGACCAATCCCAACACGGATCCGCATAACTTCGAGGCCAGCCCCGCGGTGGCTCGGGAGATCGACCGGGCGAGCCTCATCGTGGAGAACGGCCTCGGCTACGATGCGTGGATCGAGCCGCTCATCGCCGCGGTTCCCAGGTCCAATCGGCGCGTGCTCGTCGTGAGTCGTCTGCTCGGTCTGCCGGCCGACACCGTCAATCCGCATCTGTGGTACGACCCGCGCACCATGCCGGCTGTGGCGCGGGCCGCGGCCGCAGCCTTCGCGGCGATGGACCCCGCGCACGCGGCATACTTTGCGGCCAACGCGCGCCGCTTCGATGCCTCGCTCACGCCCTGGCGGCGGCAGATTGCGGCCTTCCGCGCCCGCTATGCGGGTACCCCGGTGGCGGTCACCGAGCCGGTGGCCGATCTGCTGCTGCAGGCCGCGGGCTGCCGCATCCTCACGCCGATGGCATTGCAGCTGGCCCTGATGAACGGCACCGATCCGTCGCCGCAGGATGTGGCCACCGAGCAGGCGCTGCTGCGCGAGCGGTCGGTGAAGGTATTCGTGTACAACCAGCAGGTGACCGACGCGCTGACCACCTCGCTTCTGCAGTTGGCCCGGTCCGAGCGTATTCCGGTGGTAGGGGTCTACGAGACGATGCCGCAGCCCGGCTACGACTATCAACGCTGGATGGTCGCGCAGATGCGGGCCCTGCGGGCCGCGGTGGCCCGCGGCGTTTCGACGGCCACACTCGGCCGATGAACACCGGCGCAGCAGTGCTTGCGCTTGAGCGGGTGGCTGTCACGCTGGGTGAGCGGCCGGTGCTGCGCGAGGTGAGCTTCAGACTGGAGACCGAGCAGTTCTGCGCGCTCATCGGCACGAACGGCTCGGGCAAGACGACGCTGCTGCGGGCGATCCTCGGCTTCATTCGAGTGCAGTCCGGGCGGGTCGATCGGGCCGCCGGCGCCGTCGGCTACGTGCCGCAGAAGATCACTCTCGACCCGGGACTGCCGTTGCGCGCGTGTGACGTCGTCGCTCTGGGGCTCGACGGGGCGCGTTTCGGAACGCGATTGCCCTCGAAGGCGCGCGCGGCGCGCGTGCAGGAGATGCTGCGCGCGGTCGGGGCCGAGGAATTCGCCGAGCAGCGCGTCGGGGCGCTCTCAGGCGGGCAGCAGCAGAGGGTTCTGCTTGCCCACGCCTTGGTTCGCCGGCCGAAGCTGCTGCTGTTGGATGAGCCGCTCGCAAACCTCGACGTCGGCAGCACCGCGGAGATCGTTGCGCTGCTGCGCCGGCTCTCGCACGAGTTCGGCGCGGCGGTGCTGCTCTCGGCCCACGACATGAATCCGCTGCTGCCGGCGGTGGACCGTATCGTCTATCTGGCCAACGGCTGCGCTGTTTCCGGCAAGGCCGACGAGGTGGTGCGCACCGAGGTGCTCAGCCGCCTCTATGGCTACCACGTCGACGTGCTGCGGGTGCACGGCCGAGTGGTGGTGGTCGCCGGGGCACGCGATGAGAGCCAGGATGCGCTCGAGCGCGACCCGGTTCATACGATCACGGTGCCGTAGGACGTCGTGGGCGCGATTTCCGCATTCGGACTCTTGGGCGGGTTCTGGAGCAACCAGCCAGTCCGGGTCGCACTTGCGGTCGGCGGCGGTGCGGCGCTGGTGTGCGCCGTGGTGGGATTGTCGACCGTGATGCGCCGTCAGGCGTTCGCCGGCCACGCACTCGCGGATGTCAGCGGAGCGGGAGGCTCGGCGGCCTACCTGCTCGGCATCAACCCTCTGTTTGGCTTTCTGGGCATGGCCGCCGCCGCCGCCGGGGTGATGGAGTGGGCGCAGGTACGCGATGCTCGCGAGCGGGACCTGCTGACCGGTGTCGTGTTGGGAGCGGGCCTGGGACTGGCGGCGCTGCTGCTCTATCTCGACATGACCGTGCGCAGCGTCAGCGGCGCGGCGATCACCGTGCTGTTTGGCTCGATGTTCACCATCCCGCCCTCGATCGTGCCCGTGGCGCTCGCGGTCGCCACGGCCGCGCTGGTCGCGAGCGCGTTGATTTTCCGGCCGCTGCTCGTCAGCACGCTGTCGGTCGACCTGGCGCGCACGCAGGGCGTGAGCGTCAGGACCATCGCGCTCATTCATGCGATGGCGCTTGCTCTGGCGGTGTCGCTCTCGGCGATGACCGTCGGGGCCATCCTCTCTACCGCGCTGCTGATCGGGCCGGCAGCCGCGGCGCTGCGGGTCGCGCGGCGGCCCGCGAGTGCGCTCGCACTGGCGGCGCTCATCGGTCTTGTCGCCACCTGGGGCGGCATTGCGCTGGCTTACCAGAGCTACTATTGGACCCCCGGGCATGGCTGGCCGGTGAGCTTTTTCATCGTCCTGCTGATCATTTGTGCCTATCTGGCCGCGAGCGGCATTGCCAGACGCCGCGGCGGCGCTCCGGCCGCGGCGCCCCTCTCGGGCTGTCAGGAGCACTGAGGTGTTTTCCGCATTCATGATGCATGCCTGGATCGTCGCCACGCTGGTGGCGGTGGCGGCCGGCAGCGTCGGGTTTTTCGTGGTGGCGCGCCGGGCGGCATTCGCCGCGCACGCGTTGCCCCTCGGCGCGTTTCCGGGCGCGGCCGCGGCGAGCCTGATGGGGGTGAACGAGATCTGGGGCCTCGCCGGGTTCTCCGTGCTGGGAGTTCTGGCGATCGGTCAGCTGCAGCGCGTCGGACGGCGCGAGATCGCCAGCGCACTGTGGCTCGCCGGCGTACTGGCGCTCGGGGTGCTGCTGCTCAGCCTCTCGGGCCGGTATGTGCAGAGCGTCTATGGCCTGCTGTTCGGCGATCTGCTCGGCATCGATACGACGCAGATGGCGATCGTGGCCGCCTTCAGCGGGCTCACCGTGGCGCTGGTGGCATGGGTTGCCCGACCGTTGCTGCTCGATTCGCTCTCGAGCGAGCTGGCTTCGGCCGCCGGCGGCCGCGCGCCCGCCCTCGAGTTCGCCTTTCTCGGCATTCTGGCGCTCTCGACGGCCATTGCGGTACCGGTGGTGGGCGCGCTGTTGGTGTTCAGCCTGATGGTGGGACCGGCCAGTGCGGCGCGCGCGTTCACGAGCCGGCCGTGGCGAGCGCTCGTAATTGCGGTAGCGATCTGTCTGGTCACGGTCTGGAGCGCCATCGCACTGGCGTATCTGACCAACTGGCCGGTGGGTTTCTTCGTGGGCGTCCTGAGCGCATGCTGTTATGTCGTGGGGAGGCTATGGGGCGGCACCGCCGCGCTGGCGCAGGTGGCATGAGCGGCTCTCATCCGATGCGCAAGCCGACCGAAGACCCCGAAGCGAAGACGCGGCTGCGCACGCTCGAGCGGCTCGAGGCGGCGTGCCGCACCCGCGGGCGGCGCCTGACGCGCCAGCGGCGGGCGGTGCTGCGCGCCTTATTTGCGGCGGGCGGCGCTCTGACGGCATACGAGTTGCTCGAGCGGCTGCGCGTGGCCGACGGGCGCTCCACGCCGGCGGGTGTCTACCGCGCGCTCGAGTTTTGGATGACCGCGGGAGTGGTGCATCGTTTGGAGTCCACACGCTCATTCATCTTATGCGAACATCCCGAGGCGCCGCATCCGGGGCAACTGCTGATCTGTCGCGAGTGCGGCCAGGTACTGGAAACCGAGGACAAGGGGGTCGAGGCGGCCGCCAATCGCCTCGGCGAGCGGCTCGGCTTCGAGCTCGATCGACATCCCGTCGAGCTCACCGGTGTGTGCCGCCCGTGCCGCGCGCACGGTCGGAGTGCGGAGCCGGGGCGCCTCCCCGACATATGATGTTTAGACGGAAGTTCCTCCCCGGTCCTGGTTGATCGGTAGTCAGGAGAGGCTGAATTTCCCCGCATTTGGTGCGCATCGGAGGGGTGGATTTGGCGTCCATTCGTAGTCACGAAATAGTTGCTTTTTTGGTGAGATTGTGCTAAGTTTCTCTGCATGTCGCATCGAGGTGGCGCTGTTCATGTCGTCACCACACGGCGCCGCTACAAGGGCCGTGTGTACGCGACGCATCTGC
>JAJZZR010000165.1 GCA_021797465.1 Pseudomonadota bacterium
GCTACGCGCTGGAGAAGCTCGTGAGTGACGCCGAGCCCGAGGATGTTCCGGAAGCGTGTGGTGATCGAGGGTACGCCCGGGAGGTGGCCGGCGGTGATCTTCACCTTGCGGGCGATGAAGGTGTAGGCCAGCTGCCAGGTGTGCGTGATGTTCCAGCCGAGCTGGGCCCGCGCCAGCATCTGCTGGTCGGTGAACACGGTCTGGTTGATCTGCCGCGAGTCATTGCCGATGCCGTAGAAGCGCGGCGTACCGTTGCGGCTGTACTTGATCTGAACGCTCCACGACCAGCGGTTCTCGCGCAGCAGCCCATTCTCGAGTTTGGCATCGAACCAGCTCTCGACGCGCTGGCTCAGCCCGCCTTCGATGTACCACTGCGTGTTTGGCGAAGGATAGTCGAAGATCCGGCCATCGATGCCCACGCCGAAGTTGGGGTTGTAGTTGATATCGGGGGCGATGATGCGGGTGATCTGGCCGGCTGAATTGGTGTGCAGCACCGTCGGGATGACCCCGAGGGTGAGGCCGCTCAGCGGATCGACGGCGGTCAGGGGTACCGGCAGCACCGGCCAGGTGGTCGGATTGAGCCAATTGATCTTGTGCATGGGCGGCGCCGCCGCCGGGGCGGCGGTGCGGACCGTGGCATCGACCGCCGCGGCGCTCGAGCCGGGCCGGAGTCGGGGCGCGACTTTTGGCGCAGCGCTGGCGGCGTCCGCGTGGGCGGCTCTAATCATCCCGAGCGCCAGCGCGGCCGCCGCCACGAGGGGCCACGCTGGGCTATGCTTACGAGGCATGCTGTTCCGTTTCATCAACTCAATCAGCGTTCATTCCGCGTCCTGTGCACGCGGCCTCGGGCTTGCGAGACATTGGGGCCATCGATGCCATCGGCTTCCCGGGCACGCCTCGGGCGGCGCGGGAGCGGCAGAAGAGCGATCTTGGGCCGCGGATTATATCGATGAATCATGATTTCCACAGGCCGGCATAGCTGGCCGTCTGGGCCGGCGCATGCCCGCCTGGCTTGAGCCCTGCGCGGCGGCCGCGGTGCCGCTGCTGATCTGGCTGTACCTGGCGCTGTTTCGCGGGGGGTTCTGGCGTCCGCGCACGCTGCCGCCGGCGGCGATCGCCGCGCGAGCGCGCGTCGCGGCCATCGTGCCGGCACGCAATGAGGCCGAGCACATTGCCCGCGCGGTGCAGTCTCTTCTGGCGCAGCGCTTCCAGGGCGAGCTGCGAGTGTTCGTGGTCGATGACGGCAGTACGGATGGCACGGCGGCGGCGGCGCGCGCGGCCGCCGCAGCGATCGGCGCCAGCGAGCGGCTGACGGTGCTCTCGGGCGCGCCACTGCCGCCGGGCTGGACGGGCAAGCTCTGGGCGATGTCGCAAGGTGTCCAGGCTGCGGCGGCGTGGCAGCCGGATTATCTGCTGTTCACCGATGCGGATATCGCGCATGCGCCGGACGGCGTCGCGGCACTGGTGTCCCAGGCGGTGATCACCGGGCGCGATCTGGTCTCGGTCATGGTCCGGCTTTCGAGCGCCACGTGGGCCGAGCGTTGCCTGATCCCGGCGTTCGTGTTCTTTTTCTTCAAGCTCTATCCGCCGCGGTGGATCGCCGCGGCGGATGCACGGACCGCCGGTGCGGCGGGCGGCTGCATGCTGGTCCGGCCCGCCGTGCTCGAGCGTGCCGGGGGGCTGGCGGCCATCCGCGGGCGCATCATCGATGACTGCGCGCTCGCGGGCCTGCTGAAGCGCGCCGGCGGCTCGCTCTGGCTCGGCCTGTCCGACACAACACGCAGTCTGCGCGTCTATGGCCGCTTCGCCGATATCGGCGCCATGATCTCGCGCACCGCATTCCATCAGCTGCGCCATAACTGGCTGCTGCTCGCCGGCTCGCTTGCCGGGCTGCTCGTGACCTACGTCGTCCCCCCGCTGCTGCTGCTCACCGGCGACCCGCTGTGCATGGCGCTCGGGGCGGCCGCCTGGGCCGTCATGACGCTGTGTTATCTACCCCTGGTGCGTTTCTATCGGCTGCCGGCCGCGTACGCGCTGCTCCTGCCGGGCGTCGCGCTCTTCTACGCGGCGGCGACACTGCATTCGGCGATCCGCTATGCGCGCGGCCGGGGGGGTGAGTGGAAGGGCCGGGCGCAGGATGTGCGCCGGAGCGAGACGGGGTGAACCGGCGGGCGCAGCCCGGCGCGCCGCGGCCGCTCGAACCGGCACGCGTCGAGCTGTGGTGCGCGTTCCTCGCCGATCTCGATGCCGAGGGATTGTGGGAGCGCTACCCGGCGCTGCTCACCGGCGCCGAGCGCGCGCGCCAGCAGCGGTTCCGCTTCGCCGAGGATCGCCGGCGCGACCTGGCCGCCCGCGCTCTGGCGCGCACGGTGCTGTCGCGCTACGCGCCCGTCGCCCCCCAAGCGTGGGTATTCGAGGCCGATGCGCACGGTCGTCCGCGGATCGCCGCGCCACGGACTGCGGCGCCGCTTGAATTCAATATCGCGCACAGCGGCGATCTGGTCGTGGTGGGTGTCGCGCCCGGAAATCCGCTCGGCGTCGATGCGGAGCACTTGGCGCGTGCGACGGATACGACACGGCTCGAGCGGTATTTCTCACCGCTGGAGATCGAGCAGCTGCGGGCGCTGCCGGCGCACGCGCGGCGGCTACGGTTCTTCGAGCTCTGGACGCTCAAGGAGTCTTATCTCAAGGCTCGGGGCGTGGGTCTGCGCCTGCCGCTGCATTCTCTGGCGTTCGAGTTTCCCGCCTCCGGCGCGGTGCGCCTGTCGCTGGCGGCGGGAATCGCCGACAGCGCCTCCCGCTGGGCGCTCGCGCAGTTCAGGCTGCGCGACGCATACGTGCTCGCCGTGTGCGCCGAGCGCGTGGGGCCGCAACCGCTGCAGCTTCTCGTGCATGAGGCGGTTCCCTTCGGCTCGCAGCGACGGCTCGCGCCACGGCTCATACGCGCCGCCGGGATCGAAGCGGCCCCGCCGCGCGGGCGGCTCGAGTCAGGGCGCTGAGGGGGATGGCGCTTGCGGCGCCCGCCGCTGCGCCATCAGCGCAGCGCGCCGCGCCCGGTAGGGACTGTCTGATCCCCAGTTCGGCCACTGCGTGCCGTTGGCCAAGGTGCGCCCCAGCAGGTAGAGCGTCTCGATGTCCTCGAGGGTGCCGCTGAGGTTCCAGTGTGGATTGAACGTGTCCCGCGGCGTGTGGAAGCGGTGCACGAGGTAGTTCTCCCAATCCGCCTGACCCGCCGCCCGGCCGCCGCTGACCAGATCGAGACCCGGGGCGGCAAAGATCGCCGGCACCCCGACGCGGGCGAAGCTGTATTGATCGGAACGATAGAACCAGCCGATCTGCGGATCGGGATCGGTCGTCAGGACGCGGCCCTGCAACGCCAGCACTTGCCTGAGGTCGGTGTCGAGTTCCGAACCGCCGGTGGCGCCGAAGACGGTCATGTCGCGCGCCCGGCCGATTACGGGCCAGGTGTCGATGTTGATGTCGGCGACCGTGCGATCGAGCGCGAAGACCGGATGCTGCACGTAGTAGCGCGAGCCGAGCTGGCCGGCATCGCCGAGGGTCGGCAGCAGGAACAGGATGCTGCGCGCGGGCGGGCGCTTGCGATGGGCGAAGGTGTCGGCGATTTCCAGCAGTGCGCCCACGCCGACCGCGTTGTCGATCGCGCCGGGAAATCGCTCGGCGCGCCCGCGCGGGCCGCGCACGATGCCGAGGCCATCCCAGTGCGCACTGTAGATGACGGCCTGATCGGGATGGACGGCGCCGCGGATCAGGGCCAGCACGTTGTCCGACCACGAGTAGCGAATCGCGCTGTGCAGCGTGATCGAAGCGGTGGCGTGCAGCGGTACCGGCTGAAAGCCCGGCCGGGCCGCGGCGCGCATCAACGCCCGCAAGCTCGCGCCCGCGGCGCGCACGAGCCGCTCGGCGGCCGCCCGATCGATCCAGCCGGCCACCGCCAGGCGCGGCCCCGGCGCGACGCGTGCCGGCAGCGCCTGCGCGGCGCCGGCATGCTCGTCACGCAGCACGGACCAGGGCAGCGCCGAGCTCGGTGCGGCGTGAATGATGAAGCACGCGGCCGCGCCCTCGCGCGCGGCCGCGGCGAACTTCTCGCGTGCCCGGCCGTAGGCGCTCATCGAGCGGCCGTTGAACAGTTGCGGGTCGCCGGTGGTGTAGCCCGGATCGTTGCTCAGGACGAGCACCGTCTTGCCGCGCAGGTCGACGTCCCGATAGTCGTTCCAGTGCCGTCGCGGCGCGTCGATGCCATAGCCGAGGAACACGACCGGGGAGTTGCGCAGCGCGACGCGCGCGCGCGCCTGTTGGGTGCCGGCCAGCATTTCGGTGCCGTAGGCGAGGCGTTGCACGCCCGCCGGCGTGCGCACCCGCAGCTGCACACCGGTGTTGAGCAGCTGCGTCGAGACCATCGGTACCGGTTGCCGCCACCGTCCGCGATAGCCGGGTAAGAGGTGCATGCGCCGCAACTGCGCGATCAGGTAATCGGTGGTTCGAATCTCGCCGCGCGTGCCGGGCTTGCGGCCGGCCAGGGCGGGCGACGTGAGGGTTTGCCCGTAACGCACCAGATCGGCCGGGTTGATCTGCGGGGCGAGCGTGATCGCCATCGGCGGCGGAGTCGAGGACGTCGCCGTCGCTAGCCCGACCCTCGGGCCGGCCGGATGGGTCCGGGTGTGGCACGCGGTGAGCGCGACGGACAGCAGGAAAATGGCGGCGGTGCGGCACATGCGATCCGGAGAATGATAAGGGCCGGGCGCGCTCGGGTGAGGTTACGAATTATTCATTTGCCGCGCCGAGCCGGATCCCGTGGCGAAGCCGGATCAGATCGCGCGGCCCGTGGGGCTATCATGGGCTCGCGCGAGCGTCTGGCCGGAGTATCCGGTCGATCGCCGAAGGAGCCCCGGTGGATCTGTTGATCGTGCGGCATGCCATCGCCTTCGCACCCAATCCCCGGCGATGGCCGGAGGATCGCGAGCGTCCGCTTACGCCCGAGGGGGTGGCGCGCGCGAGGCGGGCCGCCCAGGGGCTCGGGCGCATCGTCGGGCCTCCGCAGCGCGTGTTGATGAGCCCGCTGGTCCGGGCGGTCGAGACGGCCGCGATCCTCACGGCCTACGCCGGCTGGCCGGAGGCGAGCCTGTGTGCGGCCCTCGCGCCCCAGGTGTCACCCGAGACGCTGCTCGAGGCCCTGCGCGCCGAGCCGTGCCGGCGGGTCGCGATCGTCGGCCACCAGCCGGGGCTCGGCCGTCTCATGGCCCACTGCCTCTCGGGCACCGCGCGGCCCGATGCGTTCCAGCTCAAGAAGCCGGGGGTCGCCCTGCTGGCGTTCACCGGCGCCGTGCGAGCGGGCGGCGCGACACTGTGCTGGCTGCTGCCACCCGGTGTCCTGCGCGCGGTGCGGTGAGTGTTGCGCCGGGTTGAAGTGCTCCGCCGCGTTGTATTCGGCGCGCGCCCCGCTCGGCTAACCGATGGTTCTGGACAACACGATGACGCCCAGGCCGGAGATGAAGCAGATGAACATGAGGGTGAGCAGGGCGGTGACGCCGCGCGCGGGGTTCTTGAACTCGCGCCAGACGAACACGCCCCAGAGGGCGGCGATCAGGGTGGCGCCCTGGCCGAGGCCGTAGGAGATGGCGAAGCCGGCGCGGCCGGCGGCGATGATGTTCAGCGACATGCCGATGCCCCAGATCGCCCCGCCGAGCAGGCCGGCGAGGTGGGTGGTGAGGCGGCCGCGGCGGTAGTGCGAGAAGGGCAGCGGATCGCCCATGACCGGCCAGCGCATGGCGATGGTGTTCCAGAGGAAGTTGCTCAGGAAGACCCCGACGGCGAAGACGAACACGGCGGCGTAGCTGCCCATCAGGCCGGGGAGCGGATCGGTGGGGTTGGGGTACATCGATGCGGCGACGAAGCGGTAGAAGACCCCCATGAAGATCCCGCAGGCCAGCGAGAGCAGCAGGCCCTTGATGCTCATGCGCATGGCGCTCTTGGCCTGGCGGCGGTAGGCGAGCGCATCGAGCACGATGGCCAGCGTCACCAGCGCGACCCCCACGGCCAGCAGCGCCGGATTGCCGACCGGGACGGCGATGTAGTTGAGGATGACCCCGAGCACCAGCGCCAGGCCGATCCCGACGGGGAAGGCGACCGCCATGCCGGCGACTTCGATCGCCGCGACCAGCAGGATGTTGGCGAGATTGAACACCACCCCGCCAAAGAGCGCGTGCCCGAGGCTCGAGGCGCTCGCCTGGCGCAGGTCGGCGAAGAACGGCCGCCCGAGGTGCCCGGCGTTGCCGAGGGTGATGCCGAAGAGGAACGAGATCAGCAGCACCCCGAGGGCGTAATCCCAGTAGAACAGCTCGAAGCGCCACTCGGCGGGGGCGAGCTTGCGCGCGTTCGCCCATGAACCCCAGCACAGCATCGT
>JAJZZR010000360.1 GCA_021797465.1 Pseudomonadota bacterium
ACCCGTGGTAACTCCACTACCCGCCCCGGTCACGGTCTCGCCCGTCGTTTGGGCCGCCTGATCGAGGGCATCGGCTTGGGCCACTTCGGCTGGGGACGCGCCTTGGGATCGCGCCAGAAGTCCGCGGATGCCTTTCTGAGCCCAATTCAATCCTTTCAGTCCATACCAACCGCCGACGCTCACCCCTGCCAATGACACGAGCGGCCCTAACGGATTCCAGACGCGACTCAGTGCCACGGGGGCCTGCGTCACCCCCGAGGCCACCGGAGGTACCCAAGAAAGCATATGAGAAAAAGATTGCCCTAGTTCGGCGATGTGCGACAGCATCTGCTGATAAGGTGTCAATAATGCATTCGGTTGCGCCTGTTCCGCTTGGGCGAAGGCGAGTTGCGCGGTGGGCACATTCCCACTCGACAAAGCATGTTGCAGCGCGGGTGTCATGTGCCCACCGTTGAGCAAAAACCGGGTCACGGTCGCGTGGAGTTGGTGCATTGAGGTGTCGTTGAGCGCTTGGCCGAGTAGTTGCTGCCCCCCATTCGCGAGGTGCAAGTGATGGGCTGTTTCGAACTGATTGACGCTCATCGTGTTCGGGAGCGTGTCATTCTTCACATATTGTTGCGCTAAGGTCAAGGCGGTATTCAATGGAGCGTCCAGGGTGGTACTCAGCCCCAACGCGAGGTCATTGGGATTCGATCCGAATGAGGCTTTCACCTGTTTCATGACCGCTTCAAAGGCCGTCGTGGATGTGCCGGGCAATGTCGCGCCCAGCCCTTGGCCGATGGTGCTCAAGAGTTGGACGGGGTTGGACGCGAGGCGCGGATCGGCACTCTGGAGCGCCGCCATCACCAGTCCCGCCCCGGGGGTGGTGCTCGTCGTCGCGCGGGTGTACGCGTCGTTCAAACTGCTGAACACGGAGGCGCCGCGGGTGCCTTGCAAGCCTTGCATCCCGCTACCGCCCATCCAGGCCAGGATATTGGCGACGCCCGCGGATCCGGTCGGTACCAGGTTGCCGCCTTGTTGTTCGACGCTTTGCATGGCGGACAGATATCCCGTTGCCAAGGGTCCGGTCCGGCCCGTCATGGCGCTAGCCGGTCCCATGGACCCAAGTAGACCACTCAACGAGTTCTCGGTAAACGGCGCTCCGGTCCCGCTGGTAAGGCCGAGTTGCGCCGCTGTGCTAAAGATCTGCGTGGCTTGCGTCACTGGCACGCCAAAGCCTTGCGCGAAGGACGAGACTCCCGTGACGGCTTGCGCCAGCGCACTCGTGGACAATGCGCCGAGAATCGGCACCAACGTCGTGGCAATCGCCGTCACTTGCGGCATCGTGATCCCCAAGGCGACCGATCCCGAGTCCAAGGCCATGCGGAAGGATTCGAGGCTGCTATTGGCGGAGCCGACCTGCTTGATCAGATCCGACATCGGGCCGGCCTGCTGGCTGTAATTCGTCCAGCCGCCTTCGATCTGGCTCGCCCCAAACATCGCCGCGCCCGCGAGTCCGAGAAACGGCAGATAATGGGAGGCCACGCCACCCAGCGCCCCGGCAGCTTCGGCCCCAAACCCGCCCGATCCGGACGCCGGCCCCGCGCCGCCGGGACCGCCCGGTCCACCCGATCCCCCGCCGCCGGCGGATTGATTCAGGGTCCACCGCACTTGCGCGGGAGCGGCGCCCTGCACGGTCTGATCCGCAATCTGCGCGGCGGCCGCATGGACCTGCTCCGCCGACCAACCCGTCGCGTTTTGCGCGGCTTGGAAGATGGGATCGCCCTCGCCCACATACCCCGGTTCGGTCGCGAGCCGATGCAAGGCGTCGAACGCCGAGACGCTGAGGCGCGAGGGGGCCGTAAACGCGCCGTGGGCGCTCGTCGTGGCCGCGGTGGCCGCGCGCTGGGCGCGTTGCACGCGCTGATGGGCTTGTTGCATCGTCGCGGAGGGCGCTGGCGTACCGAGCGGCGCCCCCGGATGGGGCGCACCGGGCGTCGGCACCGGGCCTTGGCCGCTCGCCTCCATCGCGTCGATGACCGGTTGCGCGGGTTCGAGGACGTTCTGGACCCACGTTTCCAGACCCGAAATGGAATTCAAATTATAGCCCGCCCCGGGCGTGGCCGGGCCGTGGGTGCTTTGCGTCACCTTCTCCAAGGCATCGGCCAACCGATCGAGGTGCGGAATCAAATCCGACGCCGCGGGGGCCTGCCCCGCGTGCGCGGGATCGCTCCAGAAGGGGCCGACGGGTGGCGGCGATCCGCCGACGACGTGCGGGATCGGCTGGACGCCTGCGGGCCCCGCCGGACTGCCCGGCCCGGGATCGGGCGGCCGAAAGGCGGCGAAATTTTCGGCAATCTTCTTCGACAGGTCTTCATAGCGCCGGAGCGCATCTTCTAGGGGCCGGAGGCCGCTGGTATCGAGACTCGTCGTGACATGAATATTAGGGCTCGGCATCGGCCAGGGCCTCCTCCCCAAAGAGATCGACCGCGCTCACCGGCACGGTCGGGGCGGTGAGATCTTCCGGGGGAATCGCCGCGAGTTTCGCCGCCGTGTCGGCCAGCCACGCCGCCGAGGGGGTGGGACTCCGCTCCCCGGCCGCGATTTGCTCCGCGATGATCCATCGTTGGACCTCATAGCGAATTTCCCAATCACTCAGCGCGGTCTCCCGCGGATCATAGGGCGGGAGGCGATAGATCCGGCGAAACTGGAACCGCCACTGGCTCGCGTCCTCCGCCGCCCATTGATCCACTTGCGTCGGCGTCAGGGCCGCGAAAGGAGGCGAACCAGCGGTCCACCTCCTCCATGAGCCACGTCAGTTGCGGAAACGGCAGATCGCCGAACGCGGTGCCCGGCGGATCGACGCAGGCCGTCTCCAAGAGCGCAATGCGCTCGGCCCACGCGCGCGCGTACAGATCCGTCGATCCCGCCATCTGGGCGGTCGTCCGGGTCTGCACGGTGAGCATGGTCTGCGCGGAGGGCACCTGGAAGGTATACGGGACGCCATTCAGCGTCCACGTCTTACGAAAGCGATCGTCAGCCATCGGGGTCGATCATCCTTTCGTCGTACGGTTACTGATGGGCAATGGCATCCTGGCCGATATACGAGATCGTATAGGTCAGTTGCGCCGTCTGCGGGGTTTGCAGCGAGTCCTGCGTCCAGAGACAATTCGTGACGGTCCAGATCGCAGGGCTGCCGCTCGAAAACTCGTCGTGGACGCTCCAATCAAAGGGCGTCGCATTGACTTGGTTCACCAGCGAGCCGTTCGGCGCAATGCCGATGGCCCGGAGGCCCAAGCTCGCGAGAATCGGATAGAGATTTGTCAGACTCACCGTGACCGACGCGGCGCCGGTCGGCGCGTCCACAATCAACGGCGTCCCGACTTGGTTGACGCCGCGACGGCCGACCGATCGGGCGATGGTCAGCGTCTGCACGAGGCCAATGAGTTGGCCGTTCGCGCGGACATACACATTATCCCCGGTATAAATCGGGGTGTAAAGCGAGGGTTGGGCGGGTGCACTAGCCGTGGTCGTTCCTCCTCCCGAGGCCGCGCTCACAAAGGATGCGGACATCCGCGTCGCCTCCTTTAGGCCGCCGCGCTGAGCACGCCATTTTGCAGCGTGATCGTGAGCGCGACGTAGTTCGTGGGTTGGCCGATCTGGATGCGGATCGTGCCGCTAATGACGCCATTGCTGGCACTGAGCGCAAAGTCACTCAGCTGCGGCTCGACGACGATAATCCCCGCTTGGTACTGGCTGAGGGCTTCGGCGTACAAGTCGGCTTGCAAGGCGCCGACTCCGGCGGCATTGGCGCTCGGGCCGATGAACGGCGCCGCGATGGCTTGGAAGGCTTGGACGAGGATATCCTGTTCGACCAGCATGGCCATCTCGACCTTGGGCGCGGGGCCGCTGGCCTGCCAGGTGGTCCGGTCCCACGAAATGGTGGGCGCGCCGCCGGTGGTCTGGTCGCTGTAGATCGCGATCACGCCGCTCGCGTTGGCTTGGCCCGCGGTCGCCACATTGCAGGGCTGTTCGAGGCCCGTCGCGCGGACGGTTGCGCCCGTGAGGGCTTGGGTGGCCGCACTGGCTGCGCGCATCGAGGCGAGTTGCGGCGCGCTCGAGACATAGGCGCCAAACGTGGTGGCATTCCCGTTGGCGTCCGTGCCCGTGAGGCCGGGCCAGACGAGGCCGGTGCGATCCGAATTCAGGGTCGCCGCGTTCGCTTGTTCGGTGGCGAGCGTCGCGCCGACCGCATCGCCGACGTAGCCAATGCGCCCGATGCCCAGCGTCCGCATGTAATGGCAGTGCGCATCATTCATATCCCAAATCGCCACGCTGCTACTGATCGGGGTGACCACGCCAATGCCGACCGCACTCTGCGCGGTGGTGTAAGCGTTCTGCCAGTTGGTGTTCGTCGCCGCGGGACTGGCGGCGCCACTGGCGACGGTCCAGACACTGCTGGTCGTGAGCAGGCCACAGTTCGCGGGCCGCGTGCCGGTGAAGTAGACCGGGTTGGCGGCAAAATAGGCCGCGAGCGCAAAGCCGTGCGCCGTCACGACCGTGGGGGCCGTGCTACTGGTGCTGACGGCGACACTGGCCTGATTGTCAAAGAAGGCCGCGGTCGTCTGCTGGGCGTTGGGCGCCGTCACGGTCGCATTCCAGCCCGCCAAGGCGCTGATCTGCTGCGCCAGTTGCGTCAGCGTGAGACTGCTCGTGAGGTCCACGGTCCCCCCGGTGTCGCTGGTCGTGGCCGCCACGGTGAACGCGCTATCCGTCACCGTGTAGGTCGGATCGGTGCCCGTGCCGGTGTACCAGACATTCAGCGCGTTCAGGCCGAGGTTGTCCTGCGTCACGCTGGCATAGGTGCCGCCGCCGGCTTGCGTGGCGAGCAATTGCTGTTGGAACTGATACCCCAGGAGCGTCCCGGCGTTCAGTTGCCACTGGCTGGTATTCGCGGGCGCCCCGTAATGCGTAGTGGTGAGATCGAACGCGGGGCCACTGCTGACCCCGGGAATACTCGACGTGGCCTGCGTGAGCGGACTCACTTGGATCACGTCCAACTGATTGACCACCGGCGCGGTCGTCGAGGCCGCGAAGGCGTTCAGGACGCCTTGGAGCAGGTCGCCGCTGTTGAGCGCGGCAATCGCTTGGGTGGGATCGGTGAACGTCTGCACGGTATTCGGCACGCCATCATTCGCCGGACCGATTAGCAAGAGGCCGACGACCGGATCGCTGGCCCCGCTGGCATACGCGGCATCGTTGATGCTGAGGACGACCGAGGGCACATCCACTTGTTGCCCATTGATATAGGCGGGCATAGGCCGCCTCCTTTCGGGTTAGGGCGCCTGGCGTTGCCAGGCGGTCCAGCGGGCCGCCCAGACGGCCGCCGGGGCGCGCTGCGGGGGTTCGCGCAACACCGCGCGCACAAAGGCGGTGCGGCTTTCCATCCAGGCCGCGTCAAATGGACAGCTGTCCATCCACTCGGTCACCCACAGGAGGGGACCGGTCGGATCGCGCGCGAGCGCGACGGGAACCGTTTTGCGCGGGGCCATACGAGGCACCTCCGAGGGGGTTAGACGTTGGTGATGTCGAGGGTCAGATCGACCGCCGTGATGGCGGCCGGCACGGGCACGCTAAAGCCCGTCATGCGCCACGCCGTCAGCGTCCAGGCGCGGGCGAACGGGAACACGACGTCGCCCGCGCTATCGGGAATCGGCGCCAAGGGCGACGCGGTGACCATTTGCTGTTGGAAGTTATACGGGGGCGCGATCAGCGTCGGGCGTTGGGTCCAGAGCGCCCAGAGCACCAGTTGTTGCAGCCAGAGCACTTCGTTCTGGTTCGGCGACGCGATGATCAATTGCACCGACTCTTGGAGCGGCAGCGCATGCATCCCCGGCGCCCCGAGGCGGCCATAGCCTTGCAGTTGTTGCGCGCTGGTCTCTTGGGCCGGGCCGAGCGTCGCCCAGATCCCGGGCATGCTGATGACTTTCGTCGGCCAGCCCACTTGGAGCTTAATCAGGTTGGCTGGATTGCCGTACCAGGTCGTAATCTCGTCTTGATTCGTCGGCGATTCGTTCTCGAAAATGTCGGGCACATAGGTACTGAGATTCGCCCGGAAGATCCCGATCGCGGTGCCCACGACCTGCGTCACCGCCTTATCCATCGCGATCATGGGGTCCCTCCCAGCAGCGCCGCTTCCCAGGCCGCGAGCAGATCGGCTTCGACGGTACTCTCAAACAAGGTCCAGACGCTCTCGGTAATCGGATTCGCCGCCCGCGCCGGATACCACCAACTGCTGGCCGGGCTGACATCGGATACCACGCGAAACGTCACCGGACCGGACTGGCCCATCCGAATGCCCGCTTCGAGCGCACTCCGATGCACGTAGACCCCGACCGGCGTGAACTTCGCCAACCGGGGCACATCCTGGGGATCAA
>JAJZZR010000557.1 GCA_021797465.1 Pseudomonadota bacterium
GCATGCTCGAGCACCTGCTCGACGGTGCCCAGCCAGCGGCCTTCGGCGTCGCGCGCGAGGCGCACGCTCAACCGGTCGCCGTGCATCACCCCGCGCATCTGCGGCGGGGGCAGAAAGATGCTCTCCTTGATCCCCTCGACCCGCAGGAATCCGTAACCGGCCCGATGCGCGCTCACCTGTCCCTGAACGAGCTCGCCCGCATGGCGGGAGGTCCGCTCGTGACCCGGGGCGCGCTCGTGCGCGCCGGTCTTGCCGCGCCGCGCCTTGGGGCCCGGCGCAACATGCTGCGCGGCCGGGGTTCCCCGCGCGGACGGCGCAGCACTACGCGAGGCGGTCTTGCGCCGCCCCTGCGCCTCGGCGCCGCCACCGCGGCGCCCGTATTTCCCCCGTCGAGTCTTACCTTTCAATTGACAGGTTCCAACCCGGTGCGTAGATTTCGCCGCCTCGCCCTCCGGGCCCGGGTGGCGGAATTGGTAGACGCACTAGTTTCAGGTACTAGCGGGTAACACCGTGGAGGTTCGAGTCCTCTCCCGGGCACCAGAATTTCTTTAATTTCCAATAACTTAAATCCTATTTTAATTGACTTCCGAGGCACTCGCGCTCGCTTCGGAGTGTCGCTGCGGCCGGGTCATTGCTTTAATTATTCATCGAGCCGCCGGGACATCCTACCAGGGCTTGATCGGGGTGGTGCTGGGGAAATTCAAATGAACTCGAGGTACAGCGGGTTCGCGAGCCGCAGTATCGGGTAAAGCACTTTTTGAATTTCACTTTATCACGGAGTTCCACCTCGTGGCTGCAACCGTCACGCCGAGCGGCACGTTCCAGATCGTGATCTCGCGGGAGGCACGTGAGGTGCCGGGTCTTTCCGCCGGCGACTGCGGGGATCGCGCGCCGGGGCACTATCGGGACCGCGCGCTGCCCTCGGACATGAACGTGATCGGCCTTGGTCCCGGCATGTAGCCCGTGGCGATCCGCTCGATCTGAAAACCGCTCGCGTCGATGAGCTCGCGGACGGGACGATTCAGATGGCAACCTCCACTGAGCATCTTCCATGCCGGCGTCAGCCGGTCCTGCCAGCGGCGCACACGAGGATCCGGCGATGCGCCATGTTCCACGAACAAGAGACGCCCTCCGCGCCGCAGCACGCGGCGCATCTCGGCCAGAGCCGCCGGCGCGTGCGGGATCGTGCACAGCGTCCAGGTCATCACGACGGTATCGACGCTGCCGCCCTCGAGCGGAATCTCCTCCGCCGAAGCCTCGAGGAACGCAACGGGCACCGCGCCCAGGGGGGATTTCCGGCGCGCCAGGGCGATCATGCGCGCACCCGGCTCGAGCGCGATCACCTCGCGCACCCGCTCGCCGTACAGCGGCAGGTTCAATCCGGAGCCTGAGCCGATCTCGAGCACTCTGCCCTCCGCCGCACCGATCACCCGTCGCCTGTACGGGGCGAGATGCCGGTTCCGCATGGCCAGATCGCAGAGCCGCGGGAACACCCGGTCTGTATAGAAGCTCATCGAAAGCCGCTCCTCTTGTGAGCTCCGATGCCTCTCGAGGCGACCCACTGCCGCATGGACAACTCCCGCCTCTGCGCCGCAATTCGCGGAATGGCGAGCGGTCGCACGCCGAGCTCCGCCTCCGAGGCGTGGCGCCGGCGCCCGATCGCATTCTGCGATTGCGCACGGCTGCCTGCGCTCATGGCCACAGCCAGCCGTGACGGCCGCGCACGGCAAGCCCGTTCTAGCCCGGTGGCGAAGTCCGTAGCAGGGTCAGAGGCGCTGGGCAAGTGTACGGCGGGAAGGACGCAAGACCTTTTCGAGCGCCGCAGCGTGCTCTCGCGGGAACCTCGGTGAGCTTGGAGAACCGCTTGCGCGGGTCATAGAGGCCGAATTGGCTCTTCATACCTCATTATAACGCCAACTCCTCGGTCGCCGGCGTACGCGCGGGAGTTTCCCCCGGTTCCCTCAGGTTATTGCTGTTAAAACAGCGAAGTCCGGTCGGATCGACACCGCTGCTCGCGCGAATGCGCGGGTCTCTTGCGACGATTTTCAAGGACACGGCGGCCAAGGAGCCGCAGACCCAGTGGGATCGGGGTTACCCTGGAATCCTCGGTTCACGCTCGCCGAGCGGCTGTCGGCCGGCTGCGCAGCGTTCCGTCGCATCGACTCGGTGTGGGCGGCGCCGACCCTGGAGGCAGGGGTTGCCACGCCACCGCTTATGTGGTTGTGCGAAGTTTACTGGGTTACGTCCGAGTGCCTACTTTACAAAGAGATGCAGAACTGTTCTATATGCCGCACGGCCTCTTTTGGCTTCCGCATCAGAGGTGGCACGTTGTCCGCGTTGTCCACCGGCATTCTTGCAACGACTCGAAAAGGAGATCCCTCATGTTTCACCGTTCCCTCTCATCCGTCTTGCTGGGTACTGCGCTCAGCTTGGGCGTTGCCGGCACAGTCGCCGCCGCCCCCGCGCATTATGTTCCGCTCAATGGCAGTCCCAACGGGACATATCGCATCGATCCGCAGCACTCCAATGTCTTCTTCACGCTCGGTCATGTGGGCATCACGCAGTTCACCGGACGCTTCGATCAGATCTCGGGAACATATACATTCAATGCGACCCACCCGCAGCAGGACAAGGTCGATATCACTATCCCCGCGGCAAGCATCGACACAAATTTTCCGCTACGCGACGAGCACTTGCGCAGCAAGGAATTTTTCGACGTGAAGAGCTATCCGAAGATCACCTTCGTCAGCACAAAATATACGCCAGACGGCGCGCATCGCGGTGTCTTAACCGGGAATCTGACCCTGCATGGGGATACCAGGCCGGTGGCGTTTCGGGTGCGTGAAGTCGGTGCCGGCAGGGTTTCTTACCTGCCCAAGCCCTGGGGGGGATACCTTTCCGGGTTTGTCGCAACCACCACGATCCATCGCTCTGCTTTCGGCATGACCGCCTACCTGCCCGAAGGACTGTCCAATGCAATTCATATCAAAGTGGAAGTGGAGGGTGTGAAGCGCAAGTGAGCGCGCGCGGCGGAGTCCGCCACTCATCGACGTCGAGCACCTCGCTCTTCGGTCCGAACCGTCACTTCAGGAGCGGGCGCAAGTTCGCCTGCAAGGACTCGAACACCTGCTGCTGCTCGCGCAGCAGCAGGTGCAGCGCCGCAATATCGGCCGCAAGTGTGCTGGCGTTGTCCACAACGTCACTATTCCATACACCCCACTCCACGGCATGCCTGGACCGATCACTCCCGCGGCGCATGCGCCGGCGCCACCGCTTTGCCTACGCGAAGCCCGATCACGTGCAGCTGCTCGGCGAGCTGACGACGCCTCCCTGCCCGGCGCTGCTCTCCGGCCACCCCGCGGCGCTCAACGACGAGTCGCTGCGAGGGGTGGCAGAGCCTCGAGCTTCAGGTGATGCACCAAGGCGGCGCGC
Organism: Pseudomonadota bacterium; assembly: GCA_021797465.1. GTDB lineage: Bacteria > Pseudomonadota > Gammaproteobacteria > Steroidobacterales > Steroidobacteraceae > 13-2-20CM-66-19. The sequence goes on from JAJZZR010000557.1 coordinate 3,433, forward strand.
GCACCGAGAAGGTGTGGTTCGACTACTTCACCTTCCACCGACGCCCGGAACGCCTCCGTCACTACCCGGACGGGCGACTTGCAGCATCAATCACGCCGCCCAAAAGAGCCGCCCCCAATTAACTCTTGCCGGGCGTCTTGAGCGGGCAGGTCCGGATGCCGAATAGTGCGTATCCCGGACACCAACCGATGATACCCGTCAGCAAGGGGACCAACCCGATCAGACCGAACCAGCGGTAGGGGCCGTGATCGAATAAGACAAATGCCAACAACGCGACGCCGACAATCACGCGCGCGGCGCGATCCCAGGTTCCTTCATTGGTGGTCATGACTTATCTCCCCTGAGTGACGATTGACTCAGTATTTGCAGTGTAAGCCACTTCGTCCCACCCGTCCATGAACGAAACCCCATCATGTCGGGAAACCGGCTGCGCACCCGGGCCAGCGGAACCCGCCCTCGTGTCACCCGCAGCTGTCAGCCGCCATGCTTGACGCAACCGCGGCACTCGCGATCGCCGCTCAGAGCAGCCGCGTACCGCCTCGCCGGCGGTCGTCGTCGAGGTGTCGTCTGTCGGCTCGGCAATCGACCGACAGCGCCCGCTTGCGCATGCAAAATGGTCCGGCAAACGGAACATCGGGCACTGGTACGGGGGTCGGCCGGATGCCGGCCTCATTGCATCCCCGGCGCCGACCCCGACCCTGTCCGAGGTTGATTACAACAGAAGACTTTTACCGGCGCAGCCTCTTCAAGACCAAACGATGATAGATCTGCTTTTGCTGCGCCGTCAGGAGCGCATAACTCTTAAGGTGATAGGGCACCATCTCCCCAGCCAGCCAAGTCTGGGCCCGGCCGACCGCCTCGATGTCCGAGTGGATTTTCGCCAAGGATGGATTTGCCGCCGCCGCATCGGTTGCGTACGCCTTATAGGCGGCCATCAAGCGGCGGTTTCCCTCAATCGTGCTCCGGGCCATACCCAGTTTGAGCCGGGTTTCAGCTTGCACCTGCCCGGCTGTCAGGCGAAATTCCTTCCGGTGGTGCAGTATCCAATAGGGACCGGGATGATAACGGCTGAAAATCCGCGCGAACCCGAGGGAATGTGCGCGGAAGTACTTCTGCTCCTGTTCTTTCTGCTCCTTGGTCATTTGTGACAGCTGAGGAGCAGATTCCCGCGCCGCCAGAACGACTTGCGGCAACGACAAAGCGCCGGCGCCCAGCACCATGACACACAGACAGGACACAACACGGCGCATGATCGTCTCCTCGGATTTGAGGCAAAAATCGCAATCCTGACCCGCTCCAGCACCTACTGGCGCGGAACACTCTGCGGTTCCCTCGTGACACCGATAACATGCATGTACGCCACACCAGGGCAGGCCTGCGGCAAGCCGCGAGGCCCAGTGCCGCCCTTTACCAAGCATGTGCCGGCAAGCGAAGCCAGACTATTTCGGTTTCCCTCCCATATCGATCGGCTGGCCGTGGGACAGGGATGTCAGATAACTGACCAAAGCTGCCATTTTTCGGCCGCCGTACTTGAGGGGTCGGCCACCAATACCACCGGCAATACAGGCTTCTATCTGATCTTCGAGCGTGACCACTCGCTTGCGCTGCGGATTGAAACGGGGAAAAATCGCCGCCGCGTTGGTCAGGCTCGGGATTTTCGCGCCGTTGGGAGCCTCGCCCTGGGTTTTACCACCCGCCAAGTGGCAGCTCTGACAAGTCCGACCTCTGCCTTTAAAGGTGTCGGCAGCGAAGATATGACTGCCCTGCTGGACCGCCGCCTGTAACGGTCCTGTTCCCGCCCATGCGCTGGGCAGGCTGAGGCCCAGTACCATGGCCCCTAGCAAAGGGCCCGTAAAATGGGCGATCCGTTTCCTTTCGTTCACATTCATTTGCATGACCTGTTCCTCCGTTCAGTGGCTCTGCGAAGTACAGCAGAGCCAAGCGAATCGACCGAACCCGTCCGATAATCCGCGTCTTCCCTGACGCATGATCGTACTCCAGAATGTTAAAGAGTGCACTGGCCGGCTGGTGCGGCGCTGAGCGGGGGAACTCATCCGGCGTCGGTAACTGCACGGCTCTGTTGCGCGCGTTGCCGAGGATGTACGTCAGATGCGTCAGCGGGTTGACCGAATTCGCCGTGCATAACTCAACGAGTAACCATCAGTGAATTTCGTCAACGCGATCCAGAGCTTCACCGCATGGTGGATGGCCTCAGCGAGACTGCCCTTCGGGAGCGCCGAGTGGACGGTCTTGTCCGGCCCGGCCTTGAATTGGGCGAGCAACCGGACCGTTCGCTCCTGTCTCGCCCGCCGCCGCTGCTCATCGGCGAGGTCCTTGATCCGCCGCTCGATACGCAAGAGCGCCTTGTAGAAGGCCTCACGGGGGGCGGCCGGATGTTCAGCCCGGGCGTAATCCCCAAATCTCCTCGATGGATTGAGGATAGGATGGACTCACCGCGGGCGGCCGCGCCCCGGCGCTTTACCGGGCGGAACACGGGCTGTATCTTGCGCCCAGACCGCCGCCGCATATCGACATGACCGCTCAACGCATCGATCGCCGCACCCACTGGCAGAACGTCTATCGGACCCGGCGTGTCGATGCGGTCAGCTGGTATCAACCCCACTTGCAGGTGTCTTTGCAGCTCCTCGCGCAGGCCGGATTGTCCGCCGGCTCGCGGTTGATCGATGTGGGCGCGGGCGCCTCGACGCTCGTCGATGACTTGCTGGACCAGGGTCTGCGCGATGTGAGCGTCGTGGATGTCTCGGCGGAGGCATTGGCGCTGGCTCGACGCCGGCTCGGTGCGCGGGCGAGTCGGGTCACATGGTACGCGGGCGATATATTGGAACTCGCCCTCCCCTGCGGATCCTTCGACTTCTGGCACGATCGGGCGGTGCTGCACTTTCTCACCGACCCCGAGGATGCCGCCCGCTACGCGCACATTGCGGCGAACGCGCTCGCCGCCGACGGGCATGCGGTGATTGCC
>JAJZZR010000049.1 GCA_021797465.1 Pseudomonadota bacterium
GACATCTACGTACGGGTCCTGGATTCGAACGGGCGCGTGCTGATGGAGACGCCGGGCCTCTCGAGGCAACTGCCTGCGCCCTCGAAGGCGCAGCTCGCGGCACTCCCCCTTAATGGCGGCGCGAGCCGTCAAGTTCTTTCGCGGCAGGGTGAGCCCTTTTTGACACTGATCGAGCCCCTTGCCGGTGACCGACCACGTTTCCTGGAAGTGGCCATGGACCGGGCGCATGACGAGTTCCTCCTGGCTCGTTACCGTGAACGACTGTGGCTGGTGCTCGGGGTGTCGCTGGTGCTGTGCGCGGTCGTGGGCTATCTCATTGCCCGAGGCGGAATGCGCCCTATCAAGAGGATCAGTCAAACCGCAGAGCGTATCCGCGCCACGACGCTCCATGAGCGGATCGCAACCGACGGCCTGCCGGAGGAGCTGCGTGGTCTGACAGAGATTTTCAACAGCATGCTCGATCGCCTGGAGCAGTCGTTCGCACACATTTCGCAGTTTTCCGACGATGTGGCGCATGAACTGCGTACCCCGATCAATAACCTGCGCGGCGAGATCGAAGTTGCGCTGGGGAAGGCGCGCTCGGCGAATGAATACCGCGATGTGCTGGGTTCATGCTTCGAGGAATGCACCCGCATCGCGCGCCTCATTCGAACGCTTCTGTTCCTCGCGAGAGCGGACACGGCTGCCGATGCGTTGCAGCTGGAGTCCGTTGATCTCGGTGACGAGCTTGCCACGGTCGTGGAGTTCTACGGGGCAGCCGCGAGCGAGAAGGGCGTGCGACTTCGTGCGGCGGGGGCATCGGGTGTGCGCGCAGAACTCGATCGAACACTTTTCCAGCAGACGATCGGCAATCTCATTTCTAATGCTCTTGTCCATACTCCGGCTGGCGGCTCGGTCGAGCTTGCCGCGAGCGCGAGCGACGGGAATGTCCTCGTGACGGTGACGGATACTGGTTGTGGCATTCCGCCGGAGCACCTGCCACATGTCTTTGAGCGGTTCTACCGCATTGAACCATCCCGGACCGGTTCGCAGCAAAATGCGGGACTGGGCTTGGCGGTCGTCAAGAGCATCGTGAACCGACACGGTGGACGGGTGGAAATCGAAAGCTGGGTCGGTGAAGGCACCCAGGTACGGCTCACTGTGCCCTCGACGGGTCCGGCCGGACTGGATCAGCTTACGAAATCGTAATCTCAGCGTCAGCGTCGCGTCATCGGCGGGCGTGTAGCTTCCTTTAGGTATGAAGGAGACCGTTCGCCGGGCGGCGAGAGCCCTGGCTATTCTAGTCGTTTTGCCGCTCGCCAGCTGTGCGACCTATTGGCCCGTCCGATCCATCCGCAGGCCAGTGCGCGCGCAATGGCGCCGGCTGCTCCCGGGTGTGCTCCTGTTCCTGCTGCCGTTGCGCGTGACGCTCGGGCACGCAGGCGCGGCGCTCAGCGGCGGGCTCGCTCTGCCGCTTCCTGCCGCGATCGCGATGGCGTTGCGGGTCTCTCCGCAGGTGCGTCAGGCGGAGGATCTGCGCACGGCGGGTCGATATGGCGCACGCGCCGGACGCGCCTCTCTGTTGCCGCGGCTGTCCCTGGTCGCCGGGCGTTACTGGAACGAGACCCGCGACGGACAGCCGCAGTTCGTCTCGGCCAACGGCGCGCACGAGACGATCGGTCTGCTGCAGCTGTCTCTGCCCCTGTATTCCCCGCAGTTGCGCGCGCTGACGCGCAGTGAACGGTCGCAGGTGCGCCTCGAGGTGGCCGCGCAGGTGGCCGACGCGTGGTATCAGCTTGCTCTCCTGCACGCCCGCGTCCGGATCTGGAAGAGCACGCTGCGATCGGTTCCGGGAGAGCGATCGGCAACATGAAGGCAATGAGCAAGGATCCGTTCCGATTTGCGGGCCCGGCCGGCCTCCTCACGGCGGCATTGCTGTTTGGGCTGTCCGCCGCGGCGCGCGCGGCGGTGCCGGTGCGGACCGCGCGGGTGGCGCGCTCACCCTGGCGCCCGCAGGTGCACGCCATCGCGCGGGTGCGCAGTGTCAACCATGTCAGCCTGAGCGCCCCGCTGTCCGGACGAGTCTGGGAGCCGCAGCGCCCGGTGGGCAAGGTTCGCGCCGGGGCGCTGCTGGCGCGGATCACGCCGCCGGGCCTGCAGGCGAGCCTGCAGGCGGCGCGCACGCAGCTGCGCCTCGCGCAGCTGAACGTGCAGCGCAATCGTACGCTGTATCACGATGGCGTGGTCTCGCTGCAGATCCTGCAGGGCAGCCAGGCGACGGAAAAGCAGATGCAGGCCCAGGTGCAGGCGTTGGCGGGCCAGCTCGACAACCAGGTGATTCGCGCGCCGTTCACCGGCATTCTCAACTATCGGGTGCCCTCCGGAGCGGTGGTCAGCGCCGGTACGCCGGTCGTGACGCTGGATGGGCGCGGTGCGCCCTGGATCGAGGCGCTGCTGTCGCCGATGAGCGCAATGCGCCTTGCGCGCACCGCGCCCGTCGCGATCCGTTTCGCCGGCTGGTCGGGTAGCGGGCGCATTCACAGTATTGGCCACAGCGCGCGGCAGTCGGGTCTGGTCACGGTGTATGTGACACCGCCGCGGCGCGCGCCGCTGTTGCCCGGGGAGTGGGTGCACCTGCGCTTTGCGCAGCGCGCGAGGCCGGGCTTCGTCGTGCCGCTGCGGGCGGTGGTCATGCAGGGCGCCGACGCGTTCGTATTCATCGACCAGGCCGGCCGCGCGGTGCGCGTGCCGGTCACGGTGCTCGGTACGCGCGGGCCGCACGCCTGGGTCCAGGGCGCGCTGCGGATCGGCGAGCCGGTGGTCGTGCGCGGCGCCGGGCGCCTGACCAAGGGCGCGCGGCTGCGCCTGAAGCCATGATCCGCCGCTACCTGCGGTTCCAATGGGAGAATCGCTACACGGTGGCGGTGCTCGCCGGCGTGCTGCTGTTGGCCGGCTGGGTGGCCTTCGAGCGCCTGCCGCAGAGCATCTTTCCCCCCGTTGACTTTCCCAAGGTCGCGGTTCTGGTGCACACCAATGACCTGCCGGTGCGCTACATGCTGCTGGCGGTGACCGAGCCGATGGAGCAGGCCGCCAAGGGCGAGCCGGGCGTCACGCTGGTGCGCTCCCAGACGGGCGTCGGGCTGACCAAGCTGCACGTGTATTTCAGCCCCAGCACCAATCCCGAAACCGCCTATCTGCTGCTGCAGGCGCGGCTTGCGCACATCCCGCTGCCGCCGGGGGCGAGCATTAGCGTGCGCCTGATGCGACCCAATATTTATCCGCTGGCGGAATACGCGCTGGTTTCGAACAGCGTGAGCAGTGCGGCGATGAAGCCGGTGTTCGCCTTCACGCTGCGCCCGGCGATTCTCGGAGTCCGGGGGGTGTACCAGGCCCGGGATACGGGCAGGGGCTGGCCGGAAGTGCACCTCACGCTCAGCCCGCGGCGGCTTGCCGAATATCATCTGAGCGCGGCCCAGGTCGTCGGGGCGCTGCGCGCCTACCAGGGCCCGTTCTTCTCCGGGATGCTGCACGCGTTCCATCAGCAGTTCCTGGCCGCCACGACGCCGCGCCCGATCGATTCCGCGGCGTTGGCCCGGTTGCCGCTGCCGCTCGGCCCAATGACGGCCCGCGGCTCGCGCACGACGTTGCCGCTCGATGCGCTCGGCTCGGTGCGCATGGGTTCGCCGCCGCTCATCCGTGCAGCCGCCGTGCCCGCCTACCGCCATGCCGTGATCGTCGATGTCTCGGCGCAACAGGGGGCGAATCAAGTCACGGTCGCGGCTCGGGTGCGCGCACGGCTGCGCACCGTCGCCGGGCAGCTGCCGCCGCACGTCCACCTGGTGCGTATCTACGATTTGAGCCGGCTCATCCGCTCCAGCCTGCGCGACGTATGGATCGCGCTCGGGCTCGGCAGTCTGATCGCCTTCGGGGTCGTGTATTTGTTTCTCGGGCGCCTCGATGGCGCCATGGCGACCATGGTCGTGGTGCCGTTGGCGGTCGCCGCCACGATGATTTTGCTTTATGTCCTCGGGTTAGGGATCAACATCATGACGCTTGGCGGCATCACCGCCGCCATCGGCGCGCTGGTCGACCACGCGATCGTGATCGTGGAACGTGGGGTGCATGGACTCGAGGGTGATCTCGCGAGGCGGCGCGAGGCGGCGCTGAGCAAGGTGGCCGACATTCTGCCACTGATGACCCTGGCCACGCTGACCTCCTGTGTCATTTTCATCCCGCTCATCTTCCTGTCGGGAACCATCGGTTTGCTGTTCCGCGGCATGGCTGCGGCGGTGGTCATCGCACTGGTCACGTCCCAGCTGATCGCGATCGTGATCACGCCGGCGTTCGCGATGTGGGTGGCGCAGCGTCCACGGCCCGTTCACCGGCTGCCCGGGGAGCAGTGGCTGCGCCACCAGTACGGGCGCGTTTTGCTGCGCGGCATGCGCAAGCCCATGTGGGCGGCCCCCGTCGCCGGGGCGTTGCTCATCGCGGCGGCCATCGGCGTGTTGTGGTTGCCGACGGCTTTCCTGCCGCATTGGGACGAGGGTGTTTTCGTGGTGCCGTACCGCACTCCGGTCGGCACGGGTGTGCGCGAGACGACCCAGGTCGGGCGGGATATGATGCGCATCGCGCTGCGCGACCCCGCCGTCGCGCGCGCCTCGCTGGTCGTCGGGCGCGGTCTGGGCAACGCGTATGCCACACCCAACAAAGGCGGCATCACGATCCTGCTCAAGCGGAACCGCCGCGCAAGTGTCTGGCAGGTGATGCAACAGTTGCGGGGGCGCTTCCGCGCCGCGTTCCCGGATCTGACCACGCTCGAGACGATGCAGGTGATGATCAATCGTCTGGGCAATCTGTCCGGATCGCACGCTCCGCTGGTCGTGGAGCTGTTCGGCAAGAGCTCGGTCGTGCTGCACGATACCGGCTTGCGCCTGCTCGGGGCATTGCTCGCCAGCCACGATTTCCAGTCCGTGGTGTTCAAGGCGCCCTCGGCGGGTCCCGAGGTGCAGGTCACCCCGAACAGCGTGGCCGCGCTCCAGGGACTCACGCCGGCGAGCCTCGCCGGTCAGCTCGTGACGCGCCACTGGGGCCAGCGGGCGGGATTCCTGCTGCGGGGGGAGCAGATCGTGCCCATCCGCGTCGAGGAAGCCCATGCCCCCGACCGGACTCCGGTGAACTACGCGGACACGCGCATTCGCCTGCCCAACGGCCGCCTCGCGCCGTTGTCGCAGGTGGCGCATGTGCACCTGAAGGGCGTCGTGCCGTATGTCACCCATCAGAATCTCGTTCCCTACGCCACCATCAAGCTCAGCCCGGTGCCGGGCGAGGGACTGTCCGTGGCGGCGCGGCGCGCCGATCGGGTGATCGCGCAGGCCGGTCTGCCGCCGGGGGTCACCAGCCAGATCGGCGGCTATTACCGCGAGCAGCAGAAGAGCTTCCGGCAGATGCTGATCATCCTGGGCGCGGCGCTGCTGATCCTGCTGGTGCTGCTCGGCTATCAGTTCGGCAGCCAGAAGGCGGCGATCGTCGCCATCGTCTCAATCGCGCTCACGGCGGCCGGGACTCTTCTGGCGCTGCTGGCGAGCGGCTCCGATCTCGACAGCACGGCGTTCCTCGGCATGTTGCTGGTATTCGCCATCGCCGTGAACAACGTGATCCTGATCTTCTCCCGCGCCCATCAGCTCGACCGCGGCGTGCCCCGGCCGGCGAGCGTGGCGCTGGCCGCGCACCAGCGGCTGCGTCCGATCATCATGACCATGCTCGCGGACGTGTTGGGGTTCCTGCCGATCGCTCTGGGCATCGGACGCGGCACCGATCTGCTGCGCCCTCTGGCCATTGCCGTGATGGGCGGGCTCGCCGTCGGGACCGCGATGACTCTGTGGCTGGCGCCGGTATTGTATGCCGCGTGGTGGCGCCCGCCGGGCGGCGCCCGGTCCGCCCCGGTGCGCCTCGAGCAGACGTGAGGCCTAACGCTGCGCCGTGGAGTCGCCTGCCTCGAGCAGGATCTGTCCGCCGGTGATCGCGCCGTGCTCGTCGTGGGAGAGCTCGACGCGGCCCTGATTCTCCCAGTTTTTCAGCAGCGTGGTCAGCGCGCGAGTGTAGCGCTCCGCCGCTTCGCGCTGTCTGCGCGCCTCGCGCAGAGCCTGGCGCGCATAGACGTGGGTCAGGAGCCAGGCGATCAACGCGCCGAGCAGGGTGCCCGAGAGCGTGCACACCAGATAGGGAAGGGCCTGATTCATGAGTGGCATTCCGCAAGCGAGCCGGAGCCCTTGGAAAACATCATCCGCCGGTTCGGGCGGGTTTGTCCACCGCCGCGGCCCCGACGCGCCTTCAGCGCCGCTTCCTCGGCGCGGCCCGGGTGCGTGGATCCTGCAGGGGCTGCAGCAGCTTGCCCAGGAGGATCTCGGCGTGCGCCGCCGGCAGCCGGCTTTCG
>JAJZZR010000036.1 GCA_021797465.1 Pseudomonadota bacterium
AGCACGACCAGCGTCGCAATCGACACCGCCATCATCGAGCGCACATGATGCAGGCGGAAATGCCCGAGTTCGTGCGCCAGGACGGCTTCGATCTCCGGCGGCTCGAGGTCCTGCAGCAGAGTGTCGAAGAACACGATGCGCTTGTGCCGCCCGAATCCGGTGAAATAGGCGTTGCCGTGGGCGGATCGGCGCGAGCCGTCGATCACGAACACCCCGCTCGAGTGGAAGCCGCAGCGCGCGAGCAGCGCGTCGATGCGTGCGCGCAGCGCCGGGTCGGCAAGCGGCGAGAAACGGTTGAACAGCGGCGCGATCAGCACCGGCCACGCCCAGCTGAGCGCGAGCATCAGCGCCACGCAGCCGCCGCAAGCCCACAGCCACCATACCGCTCCGGCGCGCATCATCAACCACAGCGCGGCGAGCACCAGCGGTCCCCCGAGCACTGCGGCCAACGTGATCTGCTTGAGCAGGTCGGTCAGGAACACGGGCACGGTCGTGCGGTTGAACCCGAAGCGGGCCTCGAGCCGGAATGTCCGCCAGAGCGACAGCGGCAGGTTGACCAGCACGACCCCCGCGGCCACGGAGGCAATCACCGCCAGTCCGAGCCACGGCTCGGCCCAGCCGGTGCGCCGCCACAGCGCGTCCAGCGCGGCGATGCCGCCGCCGACGGTCAGGCCGAGCGTGATCAACCCATCGATCAGTGTGGCGATACGCCCGAGGCGCGCCTTGGCCACGGTGTAATCGGCCGCCTTGCGATGCGCTTCGAGACTGATCTCGCCGGCGAAGGGCTCGGGCACGTGCTCACGGTGCGCGCGCACGGCGTTGATCTGTCGCCCGGCGAGCCACAACTCGAGGGTCGCGCCCGCGGCTACCAGCGCGGTGAACAGAGCCGTGAACACGTTCATCGCCGGCGCCGGCCGCGCTCAGAGGCGCGCCGGCAGCAGCCGGTACAGCACGCGCGCGATGGACGGCACGAGCCGCGGCCGCGCCAACCGGGCGTCGTAATGCCCCATGCGCCGGTCGTTCTCCCGCAGACAGGTTGCGAGCAGTCCGTGCAGCGTCATCGGCGTGCCGATGTCCCGGTGGGCCGTGAGTGTGAAGTTCTCGCTGGATTTCCGCGCGCCGCCGCCGAGGCTGCGCGCCGTCTTCACGCGCGAGGCGACCTGCTTGAGAATGATCCGGCCGCAGCGCAGGCGGAACGCCGCGCGCCGCCACCAGGGCAGCTCGGCGCGGCGCGCCTTGACCCAGTTGACGAAGAACAGGATGTGGCGCACCTCTTCCTCCATCACCGGTTCGAACACCTCGACCAGCGCGGCGGGAAAGAGGCCCGAGTCGCGCGCCAGCGCGAACAACCCGAAGGCGAAGAACGAATCGAAACACTCGCCGAAGCCGGCGAAGAGAAAATCATCCTCCAGGTCGCGCGGCGCGTAGGGCGCGGGGAACTCGAGCGGAATCCGGTAATGCGCGGCCAGCGCGGCGAGCAGGCGCGCATGGCGCTGTTCCTCGAAACCCTGCATCGCGATGGCGCGCTTGAGCTGCGGGTCGCTCTCCAGGGCCGCGGCGGCCGTGACGGTATTGGAGGTCACGTTCTCGGTCACGACCGCCTCCTGCCAGAACGGCAGGCCCGTCAGGCGCCGCAGCTCCTCGGCCGAGAGCGGTGGCCAGTCGATCTTTTCCGGGTCGTATTCGCGATGGGTGTCGATGAAGAACTGAGACAGCAACTGTTTGTGCTGCGGCGATCCGACGCGGATGGCGGTGGTCTCAAAGTCGGCCGGAACCACGGACATGCTGTAACTCCCTTCTTCCCTCGCTCCAGTACCAGGATAGCAGCGCCGGTACGCCAAAGAGAATCTCCCGCATGCGCTTGGTCAGCGAGAGGGCGAGTGCCATCTGGGGATCGATCCCGAGGAGACTCCCGATCCCGACCAGCGTGACTTCCTGCACTCCGATGCCGGCGGGTACCACGAAGATGAAAGTGCGCGCCGCCTGGGTGATGCTTTCCAGCACGATCGCTGTCTCGACGCCCACCGGATGTCCGAGCCAGCGCAGAGCCAGCCAAGTCTCGACGGCGCCCGCTCCGAGCCCGGCGACCTGCCACTGCAGCGTGAGCACCCATCGCGTCCAATCGCTGATCAGCGCGCGGATCGCCGCATCGAGCGCGGCCCACTTGCCGTTGAGGAACCGCAGCATCTCCTCGCCGAGCATGCGCATCGCGACGCGCTCCAGACGCTCGAATAGCGAGCCGCCGTGCAACAGGACGGCCAGCGTCACGATCACCGGCAGAAATGCGGCCAGACCGATCAGCACGGCGCTCTCGGAGTGCACCGCGCCCGAGAGGCTCAGCAGACTGGTGGTGCCGACCAGCACGAACAGGTACTGGCTGAAGAGCGTCAACAGAATCTCGGTGATGACACTGGCGGCGGCGGCCACGCCGTCGACGCCGCTTGCGGCGAGCAGCCGGATGCCCACGAGGTCGCCGCCGATGTTGGCCACCGGCAGGAGGCGATTGACCGCCTCGCGCACCGAGGCGATCCAGAACAGACGTCCTGCCTTGACCGGCTGCGGAATCAGCGCCCGCCATCCGCGCGAGTCGAGCAGGATCGGCACGGCGCGCAGCGGCGCCAGCCACAACAGCACCCAACCGGCACGCTCGATGGGCGTTAGGATCGCCGTGCCTTCGTGCGCGATCAGCCCGATCAGCAGCACCAGACCCGCCAGCAGCGCGATCCGAAACGTGACTTTCATGCGACGCGGCGCGCCGCGCCGCTCGGGCGCAGCGAGTCGATCAGGGCGCGGAAGCCGCCGGTGCGAGCGCCCGAGGCGCGCACGGCGGCGCGCACGCGCCCGCTGAGCAGGGCTTGCAGCTCGTCGCGATGGCGGTAGGCCCCCATGCCGGGCGTCAGCCCGTTGCGCGTCGCGGGGTGCAAGTAGATCTCGGTGAGGCCGTCGGGCAGATGCGCGAGGATGTCGAGCAGCTGAGCCTCGTCCATGGCGCCGGTGGTGGAGATCCCGAAGACCGTCTCGTTGCACTCGACGCCGGCGGCTCTGAGCCGCAGGCGCATCAGCGCGAGCCACGGCGCGAGCAACGCGCCGGCGAGCCCGCCCCCGGCGCGGCGCGCAATCCAGAACGGCTCGCGCGGCCAGCGCATCGGTGGCGAGCCGTATTCGGCGCCGATCGCCAGCAGCATGCCGAGCACCGTCGGATGCAGGTGAAAGTGCTTGTGAGCGTTCACGTGATCGAACGTCAGCCCGGTGGCGGCGAAGGCGGCGAATTGCGCGCGGATTTCCGCTTCGAGCTGCCGCCTGACACGCGGCAGCGCGAAGAAGCGTGCGCCCTCGCGCGCCATCCGGTCGGGGAAGCGGCCCGCGCCGTCGACCAGCGCCGGAATGCGCCGCGGGGGTAGCACCGCGCGTCCGTCGGCGAGGACGACATGCAGTCCCACCGCCAGCTCCGGCAGCGCGCGCGCGCGCCGCACGGCGTCATCGGCGGCAGCCTCCGCCACCATCAGGCTGGTCGCGGAAAGTACGCCCTGGAGGCAGGACTGCTCGATGGCTTCGTTGACCGCCTCGTGCAGACCGAAATCGTCCGCGGTGACGACCAGGGCCTTCAACTGGATGGGCTCATGCCTCGTGCGCGTTGAGGAAGCGGAAGAACTCGACACCCTCGCGCAGCCGCCGCTTGGTCATTTCCCAGCTGCGCAGCATCTCGCCGGTCAGCTCGGCGATCTTGCGCGGGCGGAAATAGAACCGCTTGTAGAAGGTCTCGACCGCGTGATAGATCTCCTTGGCCGGCAGGTGCGGGTAGCTGATCGGCGAGAGCTGAATGCCGCGATCGTTGACCAGGTTGAGATTCTCGTACGCGGCCAGCCAGCCGTTCTCGACCGCCTCCCGGTACAGCTGCGTGCCCGGATAGGGGGCGGCGAGCGACACCTGGATGGTGTGCGGATTGATGTCGACGGCGAACTGGATCGTTTCGCGGATCGTGTCGGCCGTTTCCCCGGGCAACCCCAGGATGAAGGTGCCGTGGATGGTCACGCCGAGCTTGCGGCAGTCGCTGGTGAAGCGGCGCGCGATGTCGGTCCGCAGGCCCTTGCGGATGTTGTGCAGGATCTGATCGTTGCCGGACTCGTAACCGACCAGCAGCAGCCGCAGGCCGTTGTCCTTCATGATCTTGAGCGTCTCGTACGGGACGTTCGCCTTGGCATTGCACGACCAGGTGACCCCGAGCTTGCCGAGACCGCGGGCGATCTCCTCGACGCGCGGGCGGAAGTCGGTGAAGGTGTCGTCGTCGAAGAAGATCTCCTTCACTTGCGGCATGTTCTCTTTGATCCAGCGCACCTCGTCGATGACGCTGGCGGCGCTGCGCACGCGGTAGCGGTGGCCGCCGACGGTCTGCGGCCAGAGGCAGAACGTGCACTTGGAGCGGCAGCCGCGCCCCGTATAGAACGAGACGTAGGGGTGCTGCAAATAGCCGATGAAGTAGTTCTCGATGGTCAGATCGCGCTTGTAGACCGGGGTCACCCACGGCAGATCGTCCATGTTCTCGATCATCGCCCGCGGCGCGTTGTGCTCGATCGTGCCGTCAGGCCGGCGGAAGGACAGACCGGTGATGTCCTTGAACGGGCGGCCCTCGGCGACCTCTTTGCAGGTGTAGTCGAATTCCTCGCGGGCGACGAAGTCGATGGCGCTCGAGGCGCTGAGCGAGCCGTCCGGATCGACCGCCACCTTGGCGCCGACCATGCCGACGAGCAGGCGGGGGTTCTCCTCCTTGAGCAGCTCCGCCACTTTCGCATCGGTCGGAAATGACGGCGAGCTGGTGTGCATGATCACCAGATCGTACTGGCGCGCCAGGGGCAGCACGTCCGCCATCAACAGCCCGTCGGCGGGCGCATCGAGCAGGCGGCTGTCCGGCACCAGCGCGGCCGGCTGCGCGAGCCAAGTGGGGTACCAGAACGAGCGAATTTCCCGCTTGGCCTGATAACGCGAGCCCGCCCCGCCATCGAAACCGTCGAAGGAAGGGGGATGCAGAAAGAGAGTTCTCATCATGACTTCTCGTCCTCAAGTAACGGGGCGGGCGGAGCCATCGCGGGCCACCCGGTATCGCGCATGGCGCCATTGAACTTCGCGCGTCGCGAAGCCCCAGCACCACAGCGTAAAGCCCAAAGCGTCGCTCACCGGCAGCAGCCAGAGGCGGCGCCAGGATTCGATCGGGCCGGGGCCTTGGGCGCCGGCTGCGAAATGTAGCATCACGCGGGCCGTCGCGGTGGCGATCAGCAGGGCCAGGGCGGCCGGTCCGCCGCCCGCCAGCGCGTAGCCCAGTACTGCCACGGGTAAGCTGAAGGTTATCCCCAGGCTGGCATAGCCGGCCGGCCGCACCGCCCGGATCGTGCGCAGCCAGCGGGTCTCATGCTGCACCAGCGCGCGCCATCCCGGCTCATCGAGCGTCGTCTCCACCACGACAGAGGAGAGCACCGTGCGCAGACCGCGGCGGCGGGTGAGCTCTCCCAAGCGATAGTCGTCCGCGAGCTGATCGGCGATGGCGGCGAACCCGCCGATGCTCTCGAGCACCGTGCGGCGCAAGGCGATGGTGGCTCCGAAAGCGAACGCCCGGGAGCCGAACCAGGCGGCCACCCGTACCGAGGGCATGAACCAGTCATTGACGAACAGCGCGCCGAGCTCGGAGCACAGGGCCGCCGCGCCCACGGAGCGGCCCGGACGTCCGCGATATGGGCACGTGACGATACCGACGGTGGGATCCGCGAGGGGCGCACACACGCCCGCCAGATACCCGGGGGGCACGTGCACGTCGCTGTCGGCGAGCACTAGATAGTCATGGCGCGCCACGCGCATCATATTGATCAAGTTGCTGACCTTGGCGCTGTGCCCATGGCGGCTCGAATCGACGATGATGGCGGTGTCGAGCGCCGGATAGCGCGCGCACAGTGCGCGCACGACCGGGAGGGCGGGATCGGCCGGATCCTGCACGCCAAAGACGATCTGCACATTCGAGTCGCACTGTCCGCACAGACTGTCGAGGGCCTGCTCGAGCCCCGGCTCCGCCCCGCAGAGCGGCTTGAGAACCGTCACCGCAGGGTGCTGCGGCGCGGGCTGGCGGACACCGCCGTTGCGCGCCCGCAGCACGGCCAGATAGGCTGTCACCGTGTAGCCGAGCGCGAGAATGCCAAGGACTAGTCCCAGAGCGAGCATGATGTCGTCAAGGAGTGATAGTGAACGTGGAGCCGGTTATCATGTCCATAGGAATCCCTACGCTGCGGACTGCCAATGAGCGACAGAGCCAGAGGGTGTCAAATCCCTGCAAGATGCATAGGGTACACGCTCGGGCCTGCGCCGGGGGCGATGGCATGATGGATCGGAGCGGCG
>JAJZZR010000518.1 GCA_021797465.1 Pseudomonadota bacterium
TCGACATAGGCAGCAAAGCGTGATTCGCTGCCGCGTGAACTGGATCCCAGACCCACACCCCGCCTCCACGAGTGAGAATCTCCATCCGTATACACATGCCCTCAAATCGTACAAGCTTTTTATGACATAGTAAGATTTAGTGGCCGCAGGAAGGTATGGTGACATAAAAACGTCAGAGGGGTCGGTCTTCGACGCGAAAATAACCCCTCAGGGGGTCAACATTGCACGCGATTTTACAGACGTAGGAGCGCTGGGTTGCCGGCGACAGGTTGCGGACCGTCATGTCCTCGATCATGCGCCGGCGCAGGTGGCTTATCTCGGTCATCGGGGGTCTCCCGTTCCAGGGTTGAGGGGCAGCAGCCAAACTCTGGCAGACCAGCAAGCCCACGCCTCCCAATGAGGCCGCAACTACCGCGTTAGCGGTTTAGTTCAATCAGATTTCGGCACGGTTGGATACCCCATTCCGATTCAAACAGATCAGCTACCGCTCTAGCGCGGCGACCACCTCTCCACAGCCACAACAGCAGCAGCAGCAGCAAAAGGCAGTTTGATTTTCATGGAGATCAGAACGGCGCCACTTCCAACTTAATTCCGCCCGTGGTTGGTCCTCACCGCGGGGTCCAGTTCACTCGGGCGACTACAAAGACGGCGATGACGCGCTGGTGATGGCGCGGGATCTGTCATGATCGGGGCTGTTGGCGGTCCCTGATCCAGATCAATGATCTAGATCAATTTTCGCAAACCTCGCTGCCGCTAGGCTTGCTCGGGGCCACCTCTCGGAGTCTACGAGGTAAGTGCCTCGCGAGTCATAAAAAAAGGAAAATGCCATGCAGTGGGTAAAGCCAGCTTGGTGCGATCTTCGCCTGGGGTTCGAAGTGACCGCCTACGTCTACGTTCGCTGATCATTGACCAAGGGAAGGGGGTTCAAAGAGCCCCCCTTTTCTAGAGAGGGGAAACGTCCATGGACAACGGCGGCGTTATGCAGCGAGAAAATGTTGTTGAGCTAGATCCCAAGTTTCTGTTCCGCTGGGAAGAGCCGCAACAGGCATACATCCTGCTCTACCCCGAAGGTCTCGTGAAGCTGAACGCCACTGCCGGTGAAATCCTTGCCGAGGTTGCGAACACAGCCGAAATCGGCGCCATCGTTGATCATTTTGCTACGAAATATCAAAACCTGGATATCGCCAATGATATCCTGGCATTCCTGGAGGAAGCCCATGAACGAGGCTGGATCCGCATTACGCGCTGAAACACCGGTGACGGTCGATGGCCAGGGCCTCCCGCTCTGGCTGCTGCTCGAACTGACCTATCGCTGTCCGTTGAAATGCCCATGGTGCAATAACCCGCTGGATTTCGACCTGTATCAGAATGAATTGACCACCGAGGAATGGGTGGACGTGCTGCGGCAAGGGCGCCGTCTGGGCGCGGTCCAGCTTGGTTTCTCTGGCGGCGAGCCACTGCAACGGCGCGACCTCGAAGAACTCGTGGGCGAGGCAACTCGTCTTGGTTACTACACCAACCTCATCACATCCGGTATCGGCCTGAACGAAACCCGCCTCGCGGCTCTTCGGCAAGCTGGTCTCAAACAAATACAGCTCAGCCTGCAGGCCTGCGACGCCGAGCTCAATAATCGCCTGGTTGGCGCGGATGCCTATGACCACAAGCTGGCCGCGGCGCGTGCGATCAAGGCGCACGGGTTTCCGATGGTTCTGAACGTGCCGGTTAGCCGGCACAATATCGAGCAGGCACCCGCCATGCTGGCATTCGCCGAGGAACTTGGGATCGAATATGTCGAGTTCGCGAATCTCCAGTATTACAATTGGGCTCTCATAAATCGCGCCGATCTTCTGCCAACCCGCGAACAGATCGCCGCCGCCGAAGAGGTCGTCGTCGAGGCACGCGCCCGCGTCGGGCGGCGCATGACGATCTATTTCGTCATCACCGATTACTATGATGAGCGCCCGAAAGCCTGCATGAAAGGTTGGGGTAATATCCATCTGACGATCGCCCCCGATGGCGCGGCGCTGCCCTGCCAGGAAGCACGGGTCATCGAGGGTTTGGAATTCCCCAACGTGCGCGACCATGACCTCGGGTGGATCTGGCGGGAGTCGCCGGTATTCCAAAAATTTCGTGGAGAAAACTGGATGCAGGAGCCGTGCCGGTCCTGCTCTGAACGGGGGCATGACTATGGCGGTTGCCGCTGTCAGGCGTTTCTGCTGACCGGTGATGCCGCCAGCACCGACCCGGTGTGCAGCAAGTCGCCGCATCATCACCTCATCGAGGAAGCGGTTGCCGCCGCGATGACCAATCGTCCGAATCGGTTGATCATGCGTCAGCGCGGGCTCAATCGGGCGTAGAAAATCGCCATGTTGCCGCATGACAGCCTGGCGGGAACCTTGCTGGCCGGCGTGGTGCTGACCTTGGCGCTCGCCGTCGTCGCCCATGTCTTGGCGTCATTAGGACTGTAACGGTGCAAATGGTTGCCACATGTTTCTGATGGTCGCCGATCCCTTTCTGCGCGTCCTTCACATCATGGCGATCATCGTATGGATGGGGCATAACTGGGCGAATGTGATTTCCCGGCCGCGATATCGGCGGATCCTGCCCGAGGATCCACCGGCGGCGATGCGCGATCTGTTCATCGCGGCGGCGCAACGCGAACATGGCGTGTTCCGCCACGCATCCCTGGTCGCGCTGACCACCGGGATTTTGATGTTGCTCGACCGCGGCCAGTTGGCCGATGCGCTTCGGCTCCATGGGGCGAGCGCGCCGCTTGGCCTCGGCGTCTGGCTCGGCGTCATCATGGTCGCCAATCTTTGGTTCGTGTTGTGGCCACATCAGAAGAAGGTGCTTGGCTTCGTCGCTGCGTCCGACCACGAGCGTCTCCGCTGCACCAGGGTGACGTTTCTGTCGTCGCGGACGAACACGATTCTCTCGCTGCCCGCGATCTTTCTCATGGTCATGGGGGCCCATGGCGCGGCGCTGTTCTGAGCGTGGGACTGTGATCAGCTTTGCCAGCGGCCCCGCCGTCTTGCCGCCGGAAGTGCTGAGTGAGGTGCGAGAGGCGGTCGGCGCGTGGGACGACAGCGGTCAATCCGTTCTGGAACTGCCGTTCGGCGGATCGGATTATGCCGCGATCCAAAGCGAGTTCGAGGCGGATGCGCGCGCGCTCCTGTCGTTGCCGCCGGCGTATCGGGTGTTGCTATTGCAAGGTGGTGCGTTCGCGCAGTTTCGTCTGGTGCCGCTCAATCTGCTCCGGCCCACTGATCGCGCCGCCTATGTCGAAACCGGCTACTGGTCGGCCCGCGCGATCGCGGAAGCGAGGGAGGTTTGCCTTGTCGCCGTCGCCGCCCAGGCAGGCGCGGCGATACCGCCCGTCGCAACCTGGCAATTGCCGCGCGACGCGGTGTATTGCCACGTCACCGGCAACGAAACCGCGGATGGGGTGCAGATCCACCGCTTCCCGGCGCTGGGCGAGGTGCCATTGGTCGCTGATTTGACCGCCGATCTGTTCACCGGCCCGATCGACATCCAGCCATTTGGATTGATCTATGCCAGTGCCCAGAAGAATTTCGGCGCGGCGGGGTTGACCCTGGTCATCGTGCGCGAGGATCTGCTCGGCCGTGCCCGCGCCGAGGTTCCCGCCCCTTTCGATTACACGCGCCAAGCCAGCACCGGCAGCCGGGTGAACACGCCGCCGATCTTTTCCGTCTTCGTCGCCGGCCGGATGCTCAAATGGCTGCGCCGGCAGGGCGGACTCGCGGCGGCGGCGGCGCGGTGCGAGCGGCGAAGCCGCATGCTCTATCACGTCATCGACGCGAGCCGGCTTTATACCTGTCCCGCCCGCGCCGCGGATCGCTCCCGGATCAGCGTCTGCTTTCATCTGCCTGACGCCGCGCAGGATGCGGCCTTCCTGGCCGAAGCCCAGCGCCGGGGTTTATGGCATCTGGCCGGTCACCCGACACGTGGCGGCATCCGCGCCTGTCTCTATAACGCAATGCTGGAGAACAGCGTTGCAATCCTCGCCGATTTCATGCGCGAATTCGACGAGACGCACCCCGGACGCGCATAGCATGGCGCGGCGTGGCATAGGAAGCGTGGGTCCGGTGATTCGTCGCGCTCTCACCCGCGCGGCGCTACGCGTCGCCGTGAAAGTCGCTCGCCCGGCCCCACCCCCCGCGTTGCCGGTTTTCGCCATGGGCATGGCATTCATCAATCCGCTGGGGTTGGCCGCGGGATTCGATGATGATGGTACGCTTCTCGCCGCCCTTGCATTGAGCGGCTTCGGCTCTATCGAGATCGGAACGGTTCGTACCCCAACGATGCTACGCGCCGCGCTGGCTCATATCGGTCGCCACCCACGCCATGCCCGGATCGGCATCAATCTCGCCGCAACCGCCACCGGGGACGCGGGCGAAACCGCAGAGCGATGGCGCACCCTGATGGGTTTGACCTGGGACGCGGCGGATTATCTGGTGGCGAACCTGTCGGGATCTCGTGGTGCGCCGGGCCGGGCGGAATCCCTCACCGCCCAGGCCGCCATGATCGGGGCGATACACGGAAGTCTGGCACGCACGCGCGGGTCGCACACGCCGCTCGCGGTCAAATGCGCCCTCGAACATGTACCCGCCGGCACTCTCGGCTCGCTGGGCGGCTGCGGCGTGGACGCGGTGATCGGCGTCTCGGCGGATCGCGACCTCATCGCGCGCGCCGTCCGGGATCTCGCGCCGTTGCCGCTGATTTCGGTCGGTGGCATACGGGACGGCGAGGATGTGGCGACCAGGCTCGCCGCGGGGGCGGCCCTGGTCCAGATCCACACCGCTTTCTGCCGTCGCGGGCCATTCTTTCCCCGGCGTCTGCTGGCCAATCTGGCCACAGGAACCATGCCGCGTGGCGGCGGGTGAGGGTGCGTTGCCCGTCGCAGCAATCCTGGCAGCGCTGTTCGCGGTGGGTCTGCTGTTTCAAGTCTGGTTGTCGGCACGCCAAATTCGGTATCTCGGGCGCCAAACCGAGGGGCGGGTCCGCGCCCGCGGAACGGTTCACGTGATGATCGCCGCCGTGGCGATGAGCCTCGATGTCGCGCTGGCCATCTGGCTCACGCTGGGCGGCGGGATCGCCTGGCTCGCCGGATTCTGGCGCGACCGCCCGGCCGCGGCGGGCGGAATGGTGGCCTCCGTCGTCTTCGCGGGCGCCGTGCTCGATGCCGCCAGGCGCAGCGGCCGCACCTATCTCCTCGATGTACGGTTCGACGGGGCTCGTCCGCCGCTCGGGAAGATCCTTGCCCATGCCATGGCCCCCGTGCCGCCGAAAGTCGCGCTGGCTGCCATCGCGGGCGAGGCCTTCGCCGCGATGATCGCCATCACACCCTCCCGTTGGTGGCTTTGGGCGGCGCTGCTCTGGATGGTTGGACTCGTCGCCACGGCATGGTTGGCACCTGATCCTTCGCACCAAGGCGGGATGACCGCTTCCCAACGATTGGCGGATCCCCTCCTTGTCGCGCGCCTCGCCCCTACCTTGGCTCGGTTCGGCCTCAGCGGCGACGAGATTCGCGTGGCCATCGGCCCGCCGGGGATGCAGCGCGCCAATGCAAATCTGTCCGGCGCCGGTCGGTTCCGACGTGTCACATTGAGCGATACCTTGATCGCGCTGCTGACCCCGGCAGAGGTGGAAGCGGTGTTGGCGCATGAGGTGGGGCATTGGCGTTGCCACCATGTCGGCCGCGATCTGGCGTACCGGGCGCTGCTGGCGTCTGGCGGTTTCGCCGCCTTGGCACTGGCCATGCGGCACCCCGCGCTGTTCAGCCGGATCGTCGGCGAGCGGCCATCCCCGGCAACATGGCTGGCCATGGCGGCCGCGCTTTCGCCGCTGACCGCCATGCTGACGACGCCGCTTTGGGCGCATTGGCGCCGCGGCATGGAATACGAAGCTGATGACTTCGCCGCGCGCCATGCGGATCCGCGGACGCTGATCAGCGCGCTCGAGACGCTGGATGCCGTCAACGCGACCGCTTCCGCCGCCGACCCGCTTTATGCGCGTTTCTACAATGCCCACCCGAGCCGAGCGGACCGCGTCCAACGCCTTGCTAGAGTGTTTTCACGTTGACTGGAAATAGCCATTGTGGCGGAAGTAGTTGGCGCACTCCCCCGGACTGAAGCTGTCGCATAGGTCTCCCAGCGCCTTCCAGAGCGCCTCGGCAGTCCGGATCGCCTTTGCTCGCAGGAATGCGTCCAACGGAGCTTCTGCGGCGGCTTCGCGCCGCACAAACTCTTACTCACCAGTCGCCAATATAGGCGACACTTGGGGCTTGGAAGAATGAACGCACGAGCGCGGGCAGGCGGCTGATTGCGGCCAGTTGTGCTTCGATCTTGTCCCG